>DASWNB010000545.1:0-1639 GCA_036399455.1 Flavisolibacter sp.
GTTGGTTCCGTTCGCTTCGCCCGGGCAAAACACCTTTCCGGCGCTGGGCGCATGGAGGGAGCACCTGCCCTACCAGAACGCTATCGATGTGACGGCATCTGCCAACAGGATCTATGCGGCTACGCCGTACAGCCTGTTTACGGTTGATCTTTCTACCAGGGAAGTGGAAAGAATGAGCAGGGTGTCGGGGCTGAGCGAAACGGGCATCAGCGCCATCCGCTTTGATCCTGCCTCGCAAAAGCTGTTCATCGCCTATACCAACAGCAATATCGATGTGATGGAGGCAAGAGGCATTCACAATATTCCCGGCATCAAAAGAGAGAACATCGCGGGCGACAAGACCATCTATGATATTTATCCCGATAACGACCGCTGCTATCTTTCCACCGGGCTTGGCGTGATCGTGCTGAACACGCTTAAGTATGAAGTGCTTTCCTCATGGTTTATCGGCGCTTCGGGCTCGTATGTAAAGACCAACGGCTTTACAAAGAACAACGGCTTTTTTTATGCAGCCACTGAGGAAGGTTTGAAGAGAATTGCAACGAACAATTCCAATCCGGCCGACTTCCGCAACTGGCAAAACCTTTCGGGAAGCAACGGGCTGGCTGCCGCACCTGCAAAAGCCGTGGTGAGCTTCAACAACAGGACCATCTTGCTTCAGAACGATACGCTGTTGGTGGAAAGCGGAGGTACATGGAGCCGCTTTTTTGCCAACGGCTGGCCCATAGTATCGGTGAACGTGTCGGAGAACAGGCTGCTGCTTTGCCAGCGCACATCTTCCAACCAGAGCCAGGTGCTGGCGCTGGACCAGAACGGGCAGGTGCAGGCAACGCTGCAAAGACCAGGCGTCATTTCCTTTCCCGAGCAGGCCATCAGCCACGGTGGCGATATCTGGGTGGCGGACCTGTACGGCGGGCTTTCGCACTGGCAGGGCAGTAACGTTGAAGTGTACAAGCCCAACGCCCCGGAAGGCATCGCCACCGGCCAGCTTACCTCTTTCAATGATGCAGTGTATGCGGCGGCAGGAACAGTGAACAGCTCATGGAATTACCAGTACGATCCCAACGGCATCTACCGCTACCGCGAAGGTGAATGGAAAAACTTCAACCGCTTTACGCAGCCTGTTCTTGATTCCTTGCTCGACTTCATCACCGTAGCCGTCGACCCGCGCGACGAAACCGTGTGGGCGGGCTCCTACGGCGGCGGGCTGGCGCACATCCGTACAGATGGGGCAATAGATATCTTCAAGCAAAACTCCCCTCTTGCCGCACCCATCGGCGACCCGGGAAGCTACCGCGTATCGGGACTGGCCTTTGACGCGGAAAATCATTTGTGGGTCGCCAACTTCGGTGCGGGACGCCAGCTTCATGTGCTGAAGGCGGACGGAACATGGCGCTCGTTCTCCATTCCGTATTCATTGTTTGCTAATGCCGTATCCCAGATCGTGGTGGATGACCTGCAGCAGAAATGGATCGTATCGCCATTAGGAAATGGACTGATCTGCTTTAACGACAACAACACTATCGACAACCTGGGCGATGACCGCTGGCGGCTGTACCGCGGCGGCGCAGGCAATGGTAACCTGCCTTCGAGTGATGTGCTCTGCATAGCAAAAGATAAAAGCGGCTTTATCTGGGTA
>DASWNB010000546.1:0-5040 GCA_036399455.1 Flavisolibacter sp.
GATTGAATATTTCGTCCGAAAGGTTGCGGATCATCTCATCAAGGAGTGCATTCTCCGCCGCCTGAAGAGATTGGTTTGCGCCAAAATCAAAGCTGCGGCTGATATCGAATTCCTTTACATCATTGGACTTCTGGTTGTTCAGCACTATATGCACATCCACGGTCAGCCTGTTGATGGACGATTGCTGCTGGCCGTTGTTGGTAGATACACCCGAGGTGGTCACCGCGTAGCGGGTGATCCTTCCCGAAATATCGTAATCGGCATTGTTGTTATTGGTCTGCGTCAGCCTTGTCTGGCTTACTATCTTCTGCCTCAACCTGTCCGTAAGCGTGGGGCTTAGTTGCGGGTTCACATACTGCGCCGTATTTTCTATATATCCCACCCTCACCGTCTTGATGCTGTCCGGCAGCACGCCCTTGTCGTTGAAGCTGTAAATCCTGCAGCCGGGGCCCGCTGTTAGAAAGACAGCGGCTATTAGAAGAGGTAAGGCCAGTATTTTGAGGGTTCTCATTGTTTATGTGTTTTCTTCGTGAATCGTGAATCGTCAATCGTGAATGGGTCGTTTCCTGGTTGGATGCATTCATTCATTAGCAAGAAGTCTTTATAAATATTCAATATTCAATGTTCAACTATCAATGCTCAAGTGCGTCCTTAACGAATGTTGCGTACAATAAAGACACTTGAAAATTGAATATTGAGCATTATCTAAAGAACTCTTCCACAACAAACGACCTATTCACGATTGACGATTCACGATCATTGGTCTATATCATACTCCTTCAGCTTCCTGTACAGCGTCCTTTCACTGATGCCCAGGTCCGTGGCGGCATCCTTGCGCTTGCCGCGGTGCTTTTTCAGGGCTTTGATGATCAGCTCTTTTTCCTTGTCCATGATGTTGAGGCTTTCCTCCACTTCTTCATGGTCGTGTATGTCGTTGTGCATGAGCACCGGCTGCGACGGTGATTGTACGGGAATATTTGAAGTTACCAAAACCGGCGGGTTGGCCTCGGCAGTTTGCAATTCTTTAACGTCCTTCATGAAAGCCGGGTTCTGGCTGGCTACCGACGGGTTCTGCATCACTTCGAAAAACAGCCTTTTCAGTTCGTTCACATCCCGCTTCATGTCAAAGAAAAGCTTGTACAGGATTTCCCTTTCATTGTTGAACTCGGGACCGCTTTGGCCGTTGCCTGCCAGCACGGGAAGACGGCTGCCTGCGTTGTTGTTCTCCGGCAGGAAGCGCGTAAGTTCCTGCGCCGTCACCATCTTATCGGAAGCCAGCACCGATATCTGCTCGGCAATGTTCTTCAATTCACGAACATTACCGGGCCAGGGGTGATTTGCCAGCCTCTGGCGGGCGGCATCATCCAGTTGTACCGGCGTAGTCTTATAGCGTTCCGAAAAATCCACCACGAATTTGCGGAAGAGCAGTGGTATGTCTTCCTTGCGGTCGCGGAGGGCGGGTACGCGGATGGGAACTGTGTTGAGGCGGTAGTAAAGGTCCTCGCGGAACTTGCCCTGCTGTACCTGCTGAAGCAGGTCGCGGTTGGTGGCGGCAATCACCCGCACGTCGGTCTTTTGCACCTTGGAGGAGCCTACGCGGATAAACTCGCCGCTTTCCAGTACGCGGAGCAGGCGGGCCTGTGTGCCCAGCGGCATCTCGCCGATTTCGTCGAGGAAGATGGTGCCGCCGTTCACTGTTTCGAAATAGCCTTTACGGCCATCCACGGCGCCGGTAAACGAGCCCTTTTCATGCCCGAACAGTTCCGAGTCGATGGTGCCTTCGGGGATGGCGCCGCAGTTGACGGCAATAAAAGGATTGTGCTTGCGCGCCGACAAGCTGTGTATGATATGCGAGAAGGCTTCCTTACCCACACCGCTCTCACCATTTATTAAAACGGTAAGGTCGGTATTGGCCACCTGCACTGCCACCTGCAAGGCGTAATTCAGTGCCGGGGAGTTGCCTATGATTCCAAAACGATTTTTTATACTTTGTAGATCCATTCGTTGCTAATTCTGAGTTCTTGTTTAGTTAAGAGCCGTCCACGGTCCCTTCGGCCGCCGTAAGCTTGCTGAAGGCGGCACAGTCCACAGACGAGACCTTATGTGGACGATGCTTTTCGTTATTTACCAGTCAATATTTAAATGTTCAATATTCAATGTTCAACAATCAATTCTCAAGTGGTTTCCAATTCAGCGGACTACTTGAATATTGAACATTGAACATTGAACATTGAATATTGAGTATTTTATCCTTCCAAAGAGCTGCCTGCTATCCATTTACCATCTCGCCCAACAGCGTCGCCTGCGTACATTCTTTCACCTTCACATAAACATAATCTCCCGGCTTATGGTCTCCTGCCTTCGGAAACACAACCACCTTGTTCTGGCTGTTGCGGCCCATCCAGTGAAGGTCGCTGCGGCGGGAAACAGCTTCTATCAATACCTTAACCACTTTGCCCAGGTCCTTTTTATTGCTTTCCTGCGACAGGCGGTTTTGCAGCTCCACTATTTCCTGTAGACGCTTCTTCTTTACGTCCTCGGGAATATCGTCCTTGTAACGGCGCTGCGCCAGCGTACCGGGACGCTCACTGTAAAAGAACATATAGCTCATGTCGTAACCGGCGTATTCCATCATGCTCAGCGTGTCGCGGTGGTCTTCCCCGGTTTCGGTGCAGAAGCCGGCAATGATGTCGGAACTGATGCCGCAGTCGGGCAGTATCTCGCGTATCCTGTCCACCTTGGCCATGTACCACTCGCGGGTATAGCTGCGGTTCATCAACTGAAGCACGCGGGTGGAGCCGCTCTGGAGCGGCAGGTGTATGTAGCGGCAGATGTTCTCGTACTTCGCCATGGTATGCAGCACATCGTCCGTAATGTCTTTTGGATGAGAAGTAGAGAAGCGCACACGCAGGTTGGGAGAGATAAGGGCCACCATTTCCAGCAGGCGGGCAAAGGTCACCACCTCCCCGCCGTTTTCTTCCGGAACGAAATAGTAGCTGTCCACGTTCTGTCCCAGCAGCGTTACTTCTTTATAGCCTCTCTCCACCAATTCCCTGCATTCGTTAAGTATGCTTTGGGCGTCGCGGCTGCGTTCGCGGCCGCGGGTGAAGGGCACCACGCAGAAGGAGCACATATTGTTGCAGCCCCTCATGATGCTTACAAAGGCCGTGATGCCGTTGCTGTTCAGGCGTACGGGGGCAATATCAGCATAGGTTTCCTCGCGGCTGAGCAGCACGTTCACACCTTTCTGGCCGCCGTCTGCTTCGGCAATAAGGCGGGGGAGGGTGCGGTAGGCATCGGGACCCACCACTATATCCACCAGCTTTTCCTCTTCCAGGAAGCGGGCTTTGAGGCGTTCGGCCATGCAGCCCAGTACGCCTACCAGCATGGAGGGCCTGCTTTGCTTCAGCTTGCGGAACTCGGTCAGCCTCTTGCGCACGGTTTGCTCAGCCTTTTCGCGGATCGAGCAGGTATTGAGCAGGATAAGATCGGCCTCCTCTAAATTGCGGGTGGCGCCAAATCCCTCTTCATACAAGATCGAAGCAACGATCTCGCTGTCGCTGAAATTCATCTGGCAACCGTAGCTCTCTATATAGAACCGCCGGCTGTACTGCACGGTATCCTGGACAAAGGGAGCAAAAGGCTCTCCCTGTCTTCCCTCATCATGCTTTTTATCGGTCAAAACTTCCTGTATCATAATAGAGCCGCAAAGATAACTAAATGCGCCGGAAATGACAGCTTGGCAGTGGGAGCAGCCCTTGTTTTTGGTTTTTATTAGGGTGGAAGGTAAAAGGCAGAAGGCGAAAGGCGGGTTTCACGCAACAGCAGGATTTCACGCAAAGGCGCAAAGGAAAGGCAAAGGAAGGAGAGGCACACAGGGGCAAGCCTTATCCTTGCTTTGCCCTTGCTGCACATCCCTTCAATATTGCTTGAAGATTGCTTCATGGCTGCTTCAAAGAAAAAGCCTGAAACTATAGGTCTTCTCTTTCTTTGCGCCTTTCTTCCCTTTGCGCCTTGGCGTGAAATACGTGCGGCTTTGCGTGAAGTTCCTGCGTTTTTTGCGTGAACTGCCTTTTACCTTTTGCCCTTCACCCTTTACCTTTGCTTCCATGCGATTTCTCCTAACCGGTATTTTCTGTTTGCTGGGCTTCCTCGGCAGGGCACAGAATGGGATCATTACCGGGAATGTGCTGGATGAAAAAAGCAAGGCACTCGAAGGGGCTACGGTACAGCTTTCCAGGCTGGGCGACTCCCTTGCCCGCCATTCCGCTTCTACCGGTAAAGACGGTTCCTTTACCATTGAAAAGATAGCATTCGGGTATTACCGCCTCCGGGTGACCTATGTGGGATTACAGCCCGTGACCATAGACAGTATTCATTTCAGGGCAGAACGCTTTGACTTTAATCTGAACGATATCATCCTTCATCCTTCCGGCACGGAAAAGATGGAGGAAATAGTCATTTATGCCGAAAAGCCGCTGGTGCAAAGCAAGGACGGCAATATCACCTTTAACGCGGGGGAGTCGGCACTCAGTGCGGGCAGCAGCGCCAGCGACCTGCTCACCCATGTGCCGCTTGTGGCAAAAGACCCGGACGGCAAGCTGACCATACGCGGGAAGGAGCCCAAGATATTGATAGATGACAAACCCGTGGAGCTGAACATGCAGCAACTGCAGGATCTGCTGGAGTCCATGCCGGGCAGCTCCATTGAAAAGATAGAGGTAATGACCAACCCTCCGCCGCAATACGCCAACGAACAGGGAGGGGTGATCAATATAGTAACAAAGAAGGGCCGCGTAGGCATGGCGGGACGCATTACCGTGTATGGCGGCACCCGCGGGCAGGCGGGCGGCAATGCCAACTTCAACTACCGGAAGCAGGGACTGGCGCTGAACCTCAATGCCGGGGCAGGATATAACGATGTGGATGCGGGAGGCTATTCCATCCGCAACAGGCTTTCAGACGCCAGCAGGCTCAATACTTCCAACGCCAGCAACAGCCGCAACCTAAGGCCGAACATCCGCCTGAACGCAGACTACG
>DASWNB010000547.1:0-3253 GCA_036399455.1 Flavisolibacter sp.
GTAATAGTTGTCCTGCTGTCCGCCGTTGGCCGGGGTAACAGAAAAAGATTGCGGGTGATAGCGGGTAAAGCCATCGGTTTTGTAGTGCTCGTAACCGAAGCGGCCATTTATTGAAAGCCATTCGAAGGGGTTGAGGTTCACGCCCAGGCTGGTGATGTAGCGGTCGGTCACATCGCGGCTTTTGTTGGCCTCTACGTTGAAGAGGGGGTTGTCGATCTCCGCGTTGGCGCCGTTGGCGCTGAACAGGGGCAGCTTGTCTTCGTTGCCGTCCTTAAAGGCCAGGATGCTGTAATCCACGGGCCAGGAAAGCAGGCCAAGCAGGTAGCCCGCGGTGCTTCTCAGCACTTTATCATTCTCGCTCCTTGTGTAGCTTATGGTAGGTACCAGCTCCACCATCTTGCCGATACGGGTGGTATTGGAGATACGGGCCGTCATCCTCTTTACGCCGTTTGTAGGCACTACGCCGCTCTGGTCGAAGTAGGAGCCGGAAACGCGGAAGATGGAGTTCTTAACGCCAAAGTCTGCACCCAGGTTATGCGTTTGCGCATAGCCGGTCTGGAAGAAGGCCCTCAGGTTGTCGTACTTGGGCGTATTAGGCGCATAAGCCGGTCCGAAATAACGGAAGATGCCGGAATTGGCGCCGTTGGTGCCGTTGTCGTACAGGTCGAGGGTTTTGGGGAAGCGGGTTACTTTCTGGATACGCATGCTGTTGTCGTACTGTATGGCCAGCTTGTTGGTCTTGGCCTTGCGGGTAGTGATGACAATGGCGCCTGAGCTGGCCTGGCTGCCGTAGAGGGCAGTGGCTTCGGGGCCTTTCAGCACGGTGATGGATTCGATGTCGTTGGGGTTGAGATCCGCAATACGGTTGGTATAGTCGTTATTACGGTTGGGACGGTCGGAGGCAAGGCCGATGCCCTGTCCGCCGCCGGATGTCTCGTTCACCGTCTGGTTATCCACGATAATGCCGTCGACAACGAAGAGGGGCTCATTGCTGAGCGAAAGCGAGTTGAAGCCGCGGAGAACGATGCCGGAAGAAGCGCCCGCCACACCCGAGGTAGGGTTGATGGTGAGGCCCGCCACACGTCCCTGGAGGCTGTTCAGGAAGTTCTCGCGCTGGGTTTCCTGCACTTCCGTGCCGGTAACCCTTTGCGTGGAATACCCGAGCTCCCTGGGTTTTCTTCTTTGGTCCATGGCCACCACTACCACGTCATCCAGCGCAGATGCGGTGGAGGTCATGCGTATGGAGAGGTTGTTGGAGTTGCCAACAGTTGCCTCCCGGGGCTCATGGCTCACGTAGCTGAACTGGAGCACGTCGCCGGACTTGGCGCTGATCCTGAAATTGCCATCATTGTCCGTGGTGGTGGAGCGGTTGGTTCCCCTGACGTTGACGGTCACGCCGCTCATCGGCCTGTTGTCTTCGCCCGAGACCTTACCTGTGATGGTTCTCTCTTGTGCAAGCAAAGGGCAGCTCAGCACGAGCAGCCCGATACTCAGGAATGCCAGGTAAAGAAATTTTCTCATAGCAATCTTTTTTCTTTAATTGTTTCTAATAGTTGTTAATAAGTATACAGTTGGTTCTTATAGAGATAATGGAGTGCTAGGCTCTTTATAGAAAGTCGTTCTTACAGGACAGTGATGCCGGCCTGGATATACGGTCTCAGCATGGGATCGTCCGGCGAAAGCTCGGTAATTATCGTGTCGATCTTTTTGCTGTCGCATACCTGGATAGGCTGCTGTGAATTGATTTTTTCGGAAATGGTCAGGCACACCAGCTTCTTGGACGATTCGATCATCGCTTTCTTGATCTGCACCACATCCCAGTCGTTGTCCGAAACGCCGTTCTCTATGTCGATGGCGTTGATGCCCAGGAAGCAGATGTCGGCCTTCAGTTGCCTGATGCGGGAAATGGCTTCCAGCCCCACGGTGATCTTCGAGTTCTTCGAGATCTTATCGCCAATGGCAATGACATCGATATTGGGGTGGTTCATGTACTCAAAGATAGCGGGTATGCTTCCCGAAATGAAGGTAGCCCTGAGTTCGGGGGGAAGTACCCTTGCCAGCTCGATGATGGTGGTACCGCCGCCGCTAAGCACGAACATGCCGTCCTTTACGAGGTTAGCCGCTTTCTGTGCGATGATCTTTTTCTGGTTGTAGGAGTAAACCTCGCGGGAAGTGTGGTGGCCGTGGTGAAAAGAAGGGGAAAGGGCCCCACCGTGAACTTTGATGAGTTTTCCGGCATCTGCCAGTTCGTGAAGGTCGCGGCGGATGGTGTCGTCCGATACGTTGATGTGTTGGCTGAGGTCGGCAGACAATACTTTATTATGCAGGTTAACCTGGTGTAGGATGTAAGCTTGTCTTTCTCTTTTGAGCATGTCAGGCAATCGTTGGCTGTCAAAATAAAATAAATTCCTGCATAAATCCGCAAATTTTATTAAACATTTATTAACAATGCAGGGAAAAGACGCAGGTTTAACGCAAAGACGCGGTGGAGGAGGGCTGTTGGCTTATAGTTATTGGCTGATGACCTTGGTTCCCGTCTGCCTTATTTCGGCCTGTTTCAAAATTATGAGGAGGGAATTAATCGCCAGGACGCAAGGCAGGAAAGAGGGTGAATGTCTTGGCTTACCTGGATATTAGATTTGGCTAAGTATAAGCACGGTATGAGAAGAATCCTCTGAAATCTTCTTCGCGTCCTTGCGTCCTGGCGGTTAACATTTTCCCTCTTATTTAAGAAGAATAGCCCACAGGTGAGCAGGAACAAGCCATCAGCTAACAGCTATCAGCCAACAGCTTTTCAGCTTCTTGCGTTTTTGCGTGAAACTTACTTAATCACATACCTCATCGTCAGACCCACAACGGCGGGTTCGAAGCTGAATTCGCGGGTGATGTTGAGCTCCGGTTTCCAGTCGACGGAGATATTGAGGGGAAGGGAGGCAAGCTTGTAATCGAGGCCGGCAATGCCCTGGAGGCCGAATCGCTGGTCGCTGCCAAAGGCAAAGTAGGCGCCGGCGCCATAGAACCAGTTCAGGCCGCGCAGGGGTAGAGTGGTTTGTTTTTCTACCAGTGCGCCAAAGGCGAAGGGATCGGAGAAGGAGACGAGCCCTTCCACGGCAGTCTTCTGGTTGAGGAAGTACTTGAAGCTTGCGGAGTGCCCCAAGATGGCATCGTTGCTGCTGACCCTCAGGCCCAGCGCCATTTTATAATCCTGACCATATACCAGTGTGCCTGCCAGAAGAAAACTTGCCATAAGAAT
>DASWNB010000548.1:0-3143 GCA_036399455.1 Flavisolibacter sp.
CGCTCCGACTACCCGGCTAACAGCCACAGCTATCAGCTAACAGCTTCTCTCATTTTTTCTCCTTCAGCAAATGCTTAAACCTGCTGAAAGTCTCCGGCTGGATATTGAGGTAGGAAGCGAGGAACTTCTGGGGTACGCGCTGGAGAAGTTCGGGGTTTTTGTGGACGAAGTCGAGGAAGCGTTCGCGGGGGGTGAGTTTGATCATGTTCATCTGCCAGCGGTCCTTGATGACCATGGAAAAGGTGATCACCAGGCGGCCCAGTCTTTCCATCTTGGCGCCCTGCGCATATACCTGCTCCAGCCCGTCGTAGGAGACGGATACAAGCGTGCTTGGCTCTATGGCTTCCACGAAGTATTCTGAGGGCGTGCGGCTGTGAAAGGATTCCTGTGCATGGATGATATGGCCTTCGGTGGAGATCTGGGTATTGATCTCTTCGCGGTCTTTTTTGTAATACTTGCGGACCAGCCCCTTTGTAACGAAATTCATGCAGTCTTCCACCTCCCCGGCCTTCAGGATCACCTCTTTTTTCTTAAAATGCCTGACGTTGAGATGGGGCCTTATCATGTTGTTGAATTCCTCTTCGCTCAGGGGAATGAACTTGTGGAGGAATTGAAAAAACATACGCACATTTTCCATGATCCGGCGGGTTGAGGTAAGGGGAGAATCCAGGCGGAAAATTACACCAAATTGCGCTATGGATAAATACTTAGTTTTGCCAATTATTAAAAACAAACCCGATAGCCGAAATGACACAAAAGATTAAAGTAGCCAACCCGGTGGTAGAACTGGATGGCGATGAAATGACCCGTATAATATGGAAGTTCATCAAGGACAAACTGATCCTTCCTTATCTTGATGTTGACATAAAGTATTACGACCTCGGTATCGAGTACCGCGACCAGACCAACGACCAGGTGACCGTGGACGCCGCCAACGCTATCAGGCAATACGGCGTGGGCATCAAATGCGCCACCATCACTCCCGACGAGGACCGCGTGAAAGAGTTCAGCCTGAAGCAGATGTGGAAGAGCCCCAACGGAACCATCCGCAACATCCTTGACGGAACCGTGTTCCGCGAGCCTATCGTCATCCAGAATATTCCCCGCCTGGTTACTACATGGGACCGCCCCATCGTGGTAGGCCGCCATGCCTTTGGCGACCAGTACCGCGCCACCGATTTTGTGGTGAAAGGAAAAGGCAAGCTGACCATCACTTTTGAAGGCGATAACGGCGAAAAGCAGGAATACGAAGTATATAACTATACCGGCGAAGGCGGCGTAGCCCTGGCCATGTACAATACCGACGAAAGCATCCGCGGCTTTGCCCGCAGTTGCATGAACATGGCCCTGCAGAAAGGCTGGCCCCTGTACATGAGCACCAAGAACACCATCCTCAAGAAATACGACGGCCGCTTCAAGGACCTGTTCCAGGAAGTGTTCGATGCCGAGTTCAAGCAGAAATTCGCCGATGCGGGCATTACCTACGAACACCGCCTGATCGACGACATGGTGGCCTCCGCCATGAAATGGAACGGCGGCTTTGTATGGGCCTGTAAGAACTACGACGGCGACGTGCAAAGCGATTCGGTAGCCCAGGGCTTTGGCTCACTCGGCCTCATGACTTCCGTGCTGGTAACACCCGACGGCAAAACAATGGAAGCCGAAGCGGCTCACGGCACCGTTACCCGCCACTACCGCGAGCACCAGAAAGGCAATCCCACATCTACCAACCCCATCGCCTCCATCTTTGCATGGACCAGGGGCCTTGCCTTCCGCGGCAAGCTCGACGGCAACCAGGAACTGATCGACTTCTGCAACGCCCTCGAAGCCGTATGCATCGAAACCGTTGAAAGCGGCAAGATGACCAAGGACCTGGCACTCACCATCAACCCCGGCAAGGTGGAGCATGGCAAGGATTATCTCTATACAGAAGAATTCCTCGATGCCATCGACGAGAACCTGAAGAAGAAGATGGGGAAATCGTGAATCGTCAATCGTCAATCGTCAATCGTGAATAGGGCCGCTTAGAAGGCGAGAGTCATTTCTTTAGCAGGCAGCCTGTTTTTCTAATATTCAATAATCAATGCTCAATGTTCAAGGACGTTCCTGGCATTGAGCATTTTATTTTTGGAAACGCACTTGAGTATTGAGCATTGATTATTGAGAATTGCTCCAAAACGACTACCGCTATCAAAAGAATCGTACACCTAAAGCATTGACGATTCACGATTGACGATTCACGCTCCTAACCTCCACCCCATGCATATCCCCCAGCTTCGCAACACAGGATTCTTCATTGGCTTTTGGTACGCCGATGACCATGCGGCAGAAGAGCTGCATTTCGTTTTGAAGTATGGTGCAGTTGAAGCGCTTGATAGCCAGCATGACGTCGTTCATTAAGGTGTAATCGAATTGAAGCTCATAATTTACCAATACCGGCTTTTCAGTGATGGGTGTGAGCTGGAGGGCAAGCGATGCCGATGTTTTATATGCGTTGATCAGCCCGGGTACGCCCAGCAGCGTGCCGCCGAAGTAACGCACTACAATGATGGCTGTGTTGGTAAGTCCTTTGCTGTCGATCTGTCCCAGTATAGGCTTGCCTGCGGTGCCGGAAGGCTCGCCGTCGTCGCTGGAGCGGAAGTTGTTGCCATCGGTGCCCAGGCGGTAGGCAAAGCAGTGATGCGCCGCCTTCGGGTGCTCTTCTTTAAGCCCCTTCAGTATCTTCTTGAAATCGTCTGCGGTTGCTATGGGGTGAACATACGCAAGGAACCTGCTGCCCCTGTCCTTGAACTCGGCAAACGAGGGCCTGTCGATGGTATGGTAATGATTCATTGCGTGAAAGGTCTTAAAAAAACCGGCTCATGCGGAATATTTATCCAAAGGCGATCAGAGCTATGGCGCCAAGCGACAGCAGTATGCCCATGCGGTTGGTGACAGAAAGCTTCTCCCGGAACAGCAGCCAGGCCATGACGGTGCTGAACAGCACTATGCCCATATTGTTAACGGGTATGATGGCTGAACTTTCGCCCTGGTACTGCTTCAGCACACGCACCAGGCACCAGATGGAAAAATAATTCGGTATGCCGATGGCTATCCCTGCCAGCACGGCCCTGCCGCTGAACTTCTGCCTGCCGGTTGCAAAC
>DASWNB010000549.1:0-2627 GCA_036399455.1 Flavisolibacter sp.
AGCCAGCCTCGCCTCCGCACAGAAAAAAGCTGCTGTTTCCGGGCATGTAAAGGACAGCCTGCAAAAACCGATGGCCTTTGTAACCGCCAGCCTTTTCAAAGAGGGACAGATGCAGCAGCCGCTGAAGACCACCTATACCAATGATAAAGGACGATTCCAGTTCTCCTCGCTCGACAGCGGCAGCTATGTAGTGGTGCTCAGCCATAGCGGCTTTGCCGAGAAGCAGCAGAACGTGACCATCGCCGATGCCGACCAGGACCTCGGCTCTTTCAGCCTCAGCCCGGCCACTGCCAACCTCCAGGGTGTGGTCGTAACGGCCCGCAAGCCCCTTATAGAACAGGCCGATGACAAGATCGTATTCAACGTTGAAAACGACCCGACCAGCAAAACCGAGAACGCCATCGACCTGCTCCGCAAAACACCTTTTGTAAGCGTGGACGGTGATAACAATATACAGGTGAACGGCCAGAGCAACTTCAAGGTATTGCTCAACGGACGCGAGACGGCCATGTTTGCGCAGAATGTGAAGGAAGCGCTGAAAGGATTCCCCGGCGCCCTCATCACCAGGATAGAAGTGATCACTACACCCTCCGCCAAGTACGACGCGGAAGGTGTGGGCGGCATCATCAATATCATCACTAAAAAGAAAGTGGCCGGCTACAACGGCTCCATCTCCGCCTATTACAGCAGCATCGACTGGGGCAATATAAACGCCAACTTCAGCGCGAAGTTCGGCAAGCTGGGCGCTACCGTTTACTATGGCGCAGGCGGTAACACAAAGGACCAGTTAGGCAGCAACTTCTCGCAAACCATTCCCTTTACACCCACCATATTCACCCGCAGAACGCTGGAAGGCGCCAGGAAATTCGGTAACTTCTGGAACTTTGGCAATGCCGAGTTCAGCTACGAGATCGACAGCCTGAACACCCTGAGCACCTATGGCAACATCAGCGGCGGCAACAACAGGCAGGTGAGCAACCAGACCTTCACAACGGACTTCTCCAACGGCACCTCATCCAACAGCTACTTTGACCTCACAAGCCGCAACGAATATCCTACCAAGAGCGTGGGCACCGACTACATACGCAAGTTCAGCAACAACAAGGAGCGTGAATTCAGTGTGCGCCTCAACGGCGAATTCGGCAACAGCAACTCCTTTCTCAACAGTGTGCAGGACAATCCCGGCACCGACCGCTTTATCATCAACAACAGCAAGGCCGTGAACCGCCAGTACACCATACAGTCGGACTACATCCAGCCACTGGCCAATAGCCGCAAGATAGAAGCCGGTGTGAAAGGCATACTGCGCAGGGCAACATCGGATTTTGAAAGCTTTATCCGTTACAGCCCTGCAGAAGAATATAAGGTGAACCCGGCCAACACGGACAACTTCAGCTATACCCAGGATGTGTACAGCGTATATGGAACCTATAGCTTCAAAAAGAACAAGACCACCTTCCGCCTCGGCGCAAGAGTAGAGCATACGGAAATCGACGGCGACTTCAGCTCGTCCAAGTCCTTCGTGAAGCAAAGCTATACTTCCATTCTCCCCAACTTGCAGGCAACCACCAAATTCAGCAACAGCTACACGCTGGTGACCAGCTACAGCCAGCGCCTGCAGCGTCCCTTCATCTGGAACCTGAACCCTTTTGTGAACAACAACGATTCGCTCAACATATTCTATGGCAATCCCGAGCTGGCGCCTCAAACCATCCATAGCATATCGGCCCAGAACAGGATCATGAAAGGAACCACCTTCGCCAGCCTCACCCTAACCGCCTCGTACAGCGATGACATGATCGTTCAGTACGCCACCTTCGACAAGGCTACCGGCGTAACCCGCACCACCAGCGCCAACCTGGGCGAAGAAATGCAGGTAAGCCTGAACGGCAACGTGAACCTGAAGATCACACCCGAGTGGAGCGTGTTCTTTAACGGCAACGTACGGTATAACCGTGTAAGGAACAAGGAAGCCACCGCACAGGTAAACAGCGGTGTGGGCGGCAACGGTAACCTCAACACCAGCTACACGTACAAAAAGAAACTGGTGCTGAGCGGCTATGGCGGTTTCTGGCGCGGGCCGGTAAGCATACAGACAAGCTACCCGCTTAATATCTGGTACGGCGCAGGTGCAGGCTACAAATTATTTAAGGACAAGGTGACCGCTTCGCTGATGGCTGCCAACTTCCTGAGCAAGAACTGGGATTACCGCATGGTGACCACCGACCCCTCGTTCCAGACCACCAACATCACCACCATGCCTTTCCGTGCCCTGGCGCTCAGCCTCACCTGGAACTTCGGCAAGCTCACGGAAAACGTATCCAAAAAGAAAGGCGTCACAAACGATGACCTCATCGGCGGCGGGCAAGGTAACTAGCAGGTTTGAAGTTTGAGGTTTGATGTTTGAGGTTAGGTGTGACATTTCCTCCTCTAGCGGTTTTCCGTGGGCCTTGCGCCTTCGTGGTTCCCATTGAAGCGTAACCCACAAAGAGATCGCTAAAGAAGGCAATGCCACACCTAACCTGAAACCTCAAACCCGAAACATGAAACCTCCTCCGGAGCTTTCGGTTATCGGTGGTCTCTCATCGGTGATCCAAAAACAACAGAGCGTTAACAAACGAGCAGCT
>DASWNB010000550.1:0-6034 GCA_036399455.1 Flavisolibacter sp.
CTTCTTATCTACAAGCCTCTGGCCGATGGGCGCTGCCTGGGTGCCTGCCTGGAGGGGTGAATAGCTGTTGCGCATGGCCTGCTGCCAGTTGGCGGAGAATTGCTTTTCGTCCACCCCAAGCACGTATTTGATGGCATCGGCGTAGCCCCTTCTTCCGGTTTCGATAAACAGCCTGCGGATGACCGCGTCGCCATGCAGCCCGGTCACGTAAGCCCAGAAAGCCTGTCCCCAGCGGTAGGGAAAGTACAGGTCGGGGCGGTTGGTGAGGTCCTTCAGCGTAGGCAGCTTGTTGCTGGCTACGGCGCTGCGGAGCCACAGGGCGGTGTGGGCGTCTATATAACCAATGGACATGTACTCGGCCAATCCTTCCACCATCCACAGGGGCAGGTTGTTGAAGGCATTGAGCGAAAGGGTGTCCAGGATAAGATGATATTGAAAGGCATGGACCATCTCGTGGCCCAGCACATGGTCGGTGGCGGCGTTGGATTCCATAAAGGGCATGATCACCCTGTTCTTGAGGGCTTCGGTGACACCGCCGGTACCCACGCCTATCTCGCCTTCAATAGCCCTTGTCTGCTGGAAATGGGCGTGGTGGTTGTACACCAGCAGGGGGTTCTTTTGCTTGAACGTGTCCAGGAACACGGCCTGGTGCATGCGGTACCAATGCTCGCTCTGCTGGGCGAAGCGGTTGCGTACCTCGTTGTTTTCCGTGTAGTGATAGATCTCGAAATTGGGTGTCTGGAGCACCTTGAAATCGAACTTTTCGTAATTGACTTTATTACGGCCAAAGTATTGGGCCCGGCCGCTGGTTGGAAGAAGGAAAATTGTAAAAATAAGACAGGGTAGGAAGCACCTGCACAGGACTGACATCTGGCTCCGCATATACGTACTTTTTTAAGAGTTAATCAGCTTTTAAGTATACAAATAATGCACCATCTGTAACGGAAGAGCGGCCGCGGGGAGTATGGAAGAGGTGTTAAAACGATAAGGGTTGAGAGACAACCGGTAACCGATGGGACCAATCGGTGGAAGCCGGTTTTTGGATTTAAATCGACAGTTAAAGATTCCCGAAGCTTGGATTTTTTGTTTAAGATTAAAGACGTAAATAGCGCAAAGCTTAAACAGGGAATGAAGAGGTGAGATAACGGTTAGAGACAAGCGATAACCGAAGTTTAACTTTCAATTTTGTGTGCACTGCGGATAAGACAAAAGAAGAAGACCCTTAACCCACAACCAATTCCCAATGCCCAATCCCCAATTCCTAATTCCCATTCCCGGGAGTGACTGCCAACGAAAGAAAACAGACACCTAAGAACCAGAAACAGGAAACTATAAACCAGAAACCTGTCCAGCCCCCTCCCCCTGCCTCAGCGGCAGCACGATTGTAAATACAGAACCCTCGTTCTCCTTGCTTGTGGCGCAAATCAGGCCGTTGTGCTTTTCAATGATCTTGCGGGTAATGGCAAGGCCGATGCCCGTGCCGTCGTACTTCTCGCGGGAATGCAGGCGCTGGAAGATGGTAAATATTTTTTCCGCGTAGTGGTTGTCGAAGCCGATGCCGTTGTCCTGGATGCGGATGCGGCAGTGGTCGCCCTTTTCCTGTGCAGGGGCGTCCAGCGAGCAGGAACCGATAAACTCCGAGCTGATCTTTATGTGCGGACGCTCATCCTTGCGGGAGAATTTGAGGGCATTGCTGATGATGTTCTGGAACACCTGCCTGACCTGGCCCGTCACCACCTGCACCTCGGGGAGGTCGCCCACATCGATCCTGGCCTCTTTTTCCTGTATCATCAGTTCCAGGTCGCTCAGCACTTCGTCCACTATCGTATTCAGGTCGGCCGTTTCAGGCTCGATGGTTACGGAAAGGCGGGTGAAGGTGAGCAGGTCGTTTATCAGCTTGGTCATGCGGGCCGACGCGTTGATGATGCGCTCCATGTAATCGGAGGCCGTATCGTTGGCGCCGTCGAGATAGCGGTCCTTGATGAGGTTGCTGAACATGTGGATCTTTCGCAACGGCTCCTTCAGGTCGTGGGAGGCAACGGAGGCAAACTGGAGCAGCTCGTGGTTGCTGGCTTCCAGCTCTATGTTGGCCCTTTCGAGGGCCGCGGTGCGTTCCTTTACCTTTTCCTCCAGGATGTCGCTCGCCATGCGCTGGTCGTTGATGTCGGTACAGGTGCCGTACCACTTGGTGATGTTTCCTTCCTCGTCCCTTAGCGGTATGGCGCGGGCCAAAAACCAGCGGTATTCACCGTCGTAGCGGCGCAGGCGGTATTCGATCTCATAGGGCTTGCCGGTGTTCACGCTTTCCTGCCAGCTTTTCGAGGTGCGTTCAAGGTCTTCCGGGTGAAGCACCCGCTCCCAGCCATGGTCCTTCGACCCGTTGAAGTCCAGACCTGTATAATTGTACCATCCTTTATTGTAAAATTCGTGGTAGCCATCCGGCCTGGTGGCCCATACGATCTGCGGCATGAAGTCGGTCACAAAACTGAATTCTTCTATCAGCGCCTGCAGCTCGTCGTTCTTTTCGCTGAGCTTTTGCTGGGAGATCTCAAGCTCTGTTGTGTCCATCATGGCGCCCACCATGCGGTAAGGCGTGCCGCTGCCATCCGCCAGCACGGTGCCACGGTCGAATATGCGGGCATAGCTGCCATCGGCCCTGCGGAAGCGGTAGTGGCCGGACCAGTTCCGGGAGTTTTTGTTAATGGCTTCGTGTATGCTGTGGCTGATGCGTTCGCGGTCGTCGGGATGGATGAAGTTCAGCCAGGCATCGCCGCGGCTAACCTCGGTGGTGCGTTCGTAGCCGAAGCTCTTGTAGAAGCTTTCGTTCCACCATACGCTGTTGTTCGCCAGGTCCCAGTCCCAGATGGCATCGTTGGTGGCGTTGGCAATAAGGCGGAATCGCTCTTCGCTTTGCGAAAGCTCGTAAGTTCTTTCCCTCACTTTTTCTTCCAGGCTGGCATTGAGGCTGCGCAGGTTTTCCTTGGCCTGCATCAGCTCGTGGTAATTCTTCCTGAACTTATCCTCTGCTTTCTTCTTCTCGTCTATATTGGTCATGGTGAGCACCAGTCCGTCCATCATCTGGCTCGCGGTGATCTCGAACCATATGCTTTTCCCGTTGATCTCCAGGGGCAGCTCGGTATGCAGTGGCGTGCCGGAGTTCACCACCTTCACGCATTTCCTAAAAAATCCTTTCTTCAGCAGCTCGGGAAAGCCTTCCCTGAGCGACTGGCCGATATAGCCCGCCTTGCCCATGAGCTGGTCCGAAGTATAGTTGGCGGCTATCCAGGTAAAATCGGTCACCTGGCCCGCTTCGTTGCGGACGGAGCGGAAGGCCATGATGGCGCTGTGCGATGAGTTGAATACGCCCTTGATGATGTTGTCCAGCTCCTTCAGCCGCGTAATGTCCACAAAGCTGATCACCACGCCATCCATCTGCTTGTCCCTTTTTTCGTAAGGCAGCACACGCATGAGGCTGAGGCGGCCGTTGCTGAGCACCACTTCCTTTTCCATGGTCCGCCCGGTTTTCATCACTTCCCTGATTTCGATGAACAGGTCGCCGTCGCGGAGGTTGGTGGATATGTGCTCGATGGGCCTGCCGATGTCGGACTCTATCAAATTAATAAGCTTCAGGGCCACGGGATTGAACTTGCGGATGCGGTAGTTTCGGTCCACGAACACCTGGGCTATGTCGCTGCTGCGGAAATAGTTATTAAGATCGTCGTTCAGCTCAATCAGATCCTTGATGCGCAACTGGTGCTCCGTGTTGAGGGTGTGGAGTTCCTCGTTAAGCGATTGCAGCTCTTCGTTGGAGCTTTGCAGTTCCTCGTTGGCAGACAGCAGCTCTTCATTGCTCGATTGCAGTTCCTCGTTGGCGGTCTCCAGGCTTTCAACGGCCATTTGCAGGTTGGCCCTTGTTTCCTTCAGTTCGTCTTCCAGTTCGGAAATATAGGAGATCGATTCCGGCGACTGGCCGGGGGTGAACTCGGGCGCCGGCCTGGCAAGAGAAAGCTCGGGGCTTTCGCCGAATACGATCATGATATAGCCATCCCTGGAGGAAGGCTTGACGAACAGGTGCACGCTGCGTTCTCCATCCTTCTCTTTCAGCCGCACGTTGTTGAGGGTCACCTTCTGGTTTTCCTTCACTGCCTTGCGTACGGCCGCGTTGAGGGCTATGGACAGGTCGTAGCTCACCATCTTCAGCAGTTGGAGGTTGGTGATCTTATCGGGCAGGGAAAGATATTTTTTGAAATTCCCCACGGCTTCCTTTATCTCCAGGTTCCTGTCCACGTAAATGGCCGCGAAGCCGTATTCCTCTGTGAGCAGGTTTTTAAAATCATCGGCCAGCTCGCGGGCCGTGCCGTTCTCACCTGAGTTGCCATGGCGTGACTCGCGGGTGGAGCGGAACATCTGCGCAGAAGGCAGGCGCTCGGGGTTGTAGCGGTAGTCGTTGGTGATCTTGCGGTAGATCTTCCATTTGCTGCTCACTTCCTCGAAGGACTCCTTGATGGAGGCCGGTATCTCGCTTGGCCCCAGGAAAAGATAGCCGCCGGTGTTGAGCGAGAACTGGAGCGTGGACAGCACCTTGCGCTGGAGCACGTTGTTCATGTAAATGAGCATGTTCCGGCAGGTAACGAGGTCGTTCTTTATAAAGGGCGGGTCCTTGAGTACGTTGTGGCGGGCAAAGACGATCTGCTTGCGCAGACGCGGGTTCACCAGCAGGTTGCTGCCCTGCCGCGTAAAGTAGCGCTTGACCAGGTGCTCGTCCAGGTCGGACAGGTTTTGCGCCGGGTAAACGCCCCTGGAGGCGTATTCAATAGCGTCGATGTCGATGTCGGTAGCGAATATCTTCACTTCTACGTTCTTGCCGGCGGATTGCAGCATGTCGTCTACCAGGATGGCCAGCGAGTAGGCTTCCTCGCCGGTGCTGCAGGCCGTCACCCAAATCTTCAGTATGTCATTGTCATGCTTGGTGCGCAGGAGGTCGGGCAGCACTTCGGCCCTCAGCACCTGGTAGGCTCCGCCGTCGCGGAAAAACTTGGTGACGCCGATCAGGAATTCCTTGGCCAGCAGCCCGCATTCTTCGGGCGACCGGTTGAGGAAGTCGATGTACTCGCTGAAGCTGGAATACTCCAGTTGGCTCATCCTGCGGCCGATGCGGCGGAGGATGGTGGGTGTTTTATAGTTGTGGAAATCGTACTGGCAGTGTTTTTCTATGAGCCTGAGCACCTCGGGCAGAAGGGCTTCGTCGGGCTTGCCGTCCGAAAAAGCGCGTACCGGCCTTTCCCGGATATAGTTGAATATCTCCCCGGGCATCAGCTCGGGGGAAAGGATATAATCGGCATAGCCGGTGGCGATGGCGCTGTTCGGCATGCCGTCGAAGCGGGCGCTGGCCGGGTCCTGCACCAGCACCATGCCGCCGTTGTTCTGTATGGCCTGTATGCCGCGGGTGCCGTCAGTGCCGGTGCCGGAAAGAATGACGGCAATGGCATTGGAACCCTGGTCTTCAGCCAGCGAGCGCAGGAAAGTATCTATTGCGGTATTGGGCGCTTTCTCGAAGTTCTTGTCGCCCAATTGAAGGCGGCCGCCTATAACGGTCAGGAGCTTGTCGTTGGGAATGACATAGATGGAGTTGGATTCCACTTCCATGTCGTGCTTCGCCTCGCATACCTTCATGTTGGTATGCTTGGATACAAGCTCCACCAGGAGGCTTTTATAATCGGGAGAAAGGTGCTGGATGATGACGAAGGACAGATTGCCGTTGGAAGGCATGTTGTCGAAGAATTCGTGTATGGCCTCGAGCCCGCCTGCAGACGCGCCTATGGCTACGATGTAGCGTTCAGTGGCAGGCCACGGTTCTTCCCTGGTCGTATCCATCTCGGGTGATGTTAACACGGATGTCCGTTTATGGTCTAATTTACAGCCGTTCAGCCGGAATTTTGTTAAAGGTGTATTCTCTTCCGTAACGAAAGCGAAGATATAATACTCTTTAGACATTATTCACAGGTCCTTGCTTCGAGGCCTCCGTGGGTGGAAG
>DASWNB010000551.1:0-1656 GCA_036399455.1 Flavisolibacter sp.
AAGCTGTTGGCTGATAGCTGTTGGCTGAGTACGTTCTCCTACGGGCATACTGCGCTATATAAACATTTACTTAACCGCCAGGTGACGAGACGCGGGGAAGCAGATAGGGAACATTCCATATCTTTTCTTTGCGCCTTGGCGTCCTGGCGGTTTAATCTAAAATATCTTTAAAAACGAAATCAAATAGGCTGAACGGAATCAAAGCCAACAGCTAACGGCTATCAGCCAACAGCTTCCCTACTGGTACTGAATATAAACCGGTACCGGCTTCAGCTTCAGCAGGTCCGCGGGTTGCATTTCGCGGGGACGGCCGACCTTTTTGGTGTCGTTCTTATAGAAGATCTTAAAGCCGGTGAACTGGACGGGCTCGGGGTGGATGAACATTTTGTAGGTGTTGATCTTTCTTTCGGCTTCGCCCCAGCCATCCATGTCCATTATTATCTGCACTTCCGGTTTCAGCGTGATGTTCTTGTAGTTGGTGACCATGCCTTGCGTAAAGCGGTGGATGACGAGCATCTTGGGAGGCAGGTTGTGCTTCTTTACAAGGCCTGCCAGGTAGTCCGTTGCATAATTGATGTCCGCTGCGTCAAATGTGCCGACAGCAGCGCCGGGACGTGCGCCGGTCTTCATGGAAAACTCGGGGTCGATGCCGAAGTGCACGTTGGGCATGGAAAGATATTTTTCAAACTCGGGCAGTTCCTGCTGCAGGGTGCTGAGCCCTACCTGTATGTCGATGAACACCAGCGCATCGATCTCTTTGGCCCAGCTGAGGACCGTGTCTATCTGGCTAAAGGGCATGCGCAGCCTGTACTTGCCGCCTGCACCCGGGGCGGTTTGTGCGGTTACGGCAATATAGTGGAGGGCGGGAATGGCGGGAATAACGCTGTCTGCCTTTGTCCACTTCTCTACTTCCAGTTGGAGCTTGCGGAGCATGGAATCCTTGGGCAGCTCGCCGAGAATGCCCATCTGCTTTGAGTAAAGGTTACCGTAATAGCTTACCACCCTTTTAAAGGGAAGGATGGCGCCTTCACGCGGGTATTCGTGCTTTACCGGCCAGAGGCCGCTTGTATCGCCATTGACCATGTAGGTCATGAGCTGGTTGTACTTTGCCGTATCCAGGGTGGGTTTGGACTCCTGCTCCGGCTGGCCGGGCTGCTGTTTCTGTTTGGCGGAAGCCGAATCATTATCCTTTGCTCCCGAAGGGCTGTTGTTGGTATTGCAGGCTGAAGCCAGGATGAGCAAGGGAAAAAGTGAGAGGACGGTGTATTTCATAAATACTGATTTGGGCGGCAGGCCGCCGTTATTCGTTGAAAATTAAGCTAAAAGGCTCTACTTTCCCATCCATCCTGTGCTTTGAGTGGCATAAGTTTTTCGGGAAACAAATAAAAAGGCTCAATATGAAAGATGATAACATGCCCGAACGCAACCGGCCCTCGAAAGAAGGAAGGGACAATGACCCCAACGTACGCGATGAATCGGCCGTACAGCCGGGCGTAAGCACCATCAGCAGCTCCGATACGGATGAGGCCAACAAGGACACCACCCAAATAGCCTCCGACGGCTTCCGCACCGCCCCCCGCGACGACAAGGCGGATAAAAGGTTTGATGAGGTGAGTGAGTGAGGGTTTCTGGTTTCTTGTTTGTGGTTTCTGGTTC
>DASWNB010000552.1:0-4612 GCA_036399455.1 Flavisolibacter sp.
CCAGATGCTGCCGGTATGTACGGGCTTGAAGGCAGAGCGGACACGGGCCCCGAGGCTTCTTTCACTAAAGGCCAGGGTTCCGGCAACGTGGCCCGAGTACTGGTCCACGTAAACGGCATCGGTGGCCCCTTCATGGGCTGCATCAGGGGGAAGAAAGGACACGGAAAATACTTCCGTGGAGTCCTTGGGGAAGCTGACGTTGTAGAATTCGGCATCGTTCTGCATCGTCGTGGCTACGGCAAGCGCCTGGTCGGGGGAGATGCGTTGCACTCCTTCCATAAATGCCGACTTGGGTGGCGGGGCCTGCTTCAGCGGTGAGTTGGTAACCTTGTAGATGCCGTTGTTGAACCATTCAAAAGACCAGGCAAGACCGGTAAAAGCGAAGATGAAAAGGAAGATGGCGCTGTAAAATCCAAAAACCAGGTGCATGTCGTGGTTGATGCGTTTCCAGCCAGCGTTCCACTTGATCTTCAGGCGGCGGGCCATGATCCGGCGGGTTTTGGGCCACCATAGAATGATGCCGGTGATCAGGATGAACAGGAAAATAAAGGTGGATATGCCCACGATGTACTTGCCAATGCTGTTCTGTCCGCCCAAAAGCCAGCGGTGCAGGGCAAATACCTGGTAAAAGAAGGTTTCCTGGTAGCTGTATTTTTCAAGCACTTCACCCGTGTAGGGATTGATAAATACGGTAAATCCCGGCTGGCGCTGTGGCGGAGCCTGGGCCTTTTTCGGGTCCTTTTCTTCAGGGGAAGGTTTTGCTTCGGCGGCAGGCTTTGCATCCTTTTTAGGCGGGGCACTGATGCTTACCTCGGCCGAACGGCCGCCATCTTTATAAACCTTGATGCCGTTGATCTTGTGGCCGGGATAGCTGGTTTTTACCCTACCGGTAAGCTGCTCCAGCGACAGCCTGGGGCCGGACTGCTCCACGTAGTAGCGCTTCTTGTTCATGGCCATCTGCAGGTCCTTTTCAAACACAAGGATGGCACCGGTGAGGCAGGCTATGAGGATCACCAGGCCGGCGGCAAGGCTCAGGTAAAGGTGTATGCGGCGGAAGAAAACTTTCATTTGGGTGGTATTGGGAGGCAAAAAGAGGCAAAACCTTTCAAGGCTGCCTCTTCCTGCACCAGTTTTAATTAAAATTTATAAGACAGCGTCGCTATCACCTGGCGGGGTGCGATGGGGTTGATGCTGTAGTTTTCATGAACATAATAGTTGAACGCGTTGGTCAGGTTGGAAAGCTTGGCCAGCAGCGAAATCTTCCTGAACGAATAGCCCGCGGTCAGGTCCACGGTAGTAAAGCCATCAACCGCAATCAGCCTGGAATAGTTCTGCGCCTGCCCGATCGTATTGTTCCATCCGCCCCAGCGGTCACCGATGTAAAACACGCTGGCTCCCAGCCTGAGGCCTTTTACAGCGCCCCTGCCAATGGTGTAGAATACGCTGCCGTTGGCGGTATGCGCAGGGGTATTCACCAGCCTTTCGCCTTCCACGTAGTTGCCCTTCGCGTCCGGGGTTTCGGTGTACCTCATATAATTATAGCTATAGCCCGCCGTAATATCCAATCCTTCCACCGGGTGGCTCACCAGGTCCAGCTCAACGCCGTCGCTTGTGGTCTGGCCGGTCAGCTCCTTCAGGGCAGTGTTGTTGTTGGGCGTTACGCCGTCGGGGCCAAACTGGGCCGTCTGGGCCAGGTTGTTGTTGACGATGCGGTAAACGGTGAGGTTGGCGGAAAGGCGTCCTCCAAAGAATTCGTTCTTCACTCCTGCCTCGTACTGGTCGATAATTGAAGGCTCCAGCGCATTGCCAAGCACATCGGTACCGCTGTTCACGGTAAAGGAATTGGCATAGCTCACAAAGAAAGAGGTAGTAGTTACCGGGCGGTATACCAGGCCAAAACGGGGTGAGAAGGCCCTGTCGATCTTGGATGCTCCCTGCGTTTCTGTTTTGTTCACCAGGTCGGTGGTGGTAGCGGGCTGCGCTTCCTGGTAGCTCCAGCGGAGGCCCATCAGGAATTTGAACTTATCGCCCAGGCTCACGAGGTCCTGTGCATACGCTCCGAAGCGGACGGTGGGTGTTTCGGTCATCCTTATCCTTGTGGCAGCGGGAATATCGGTGCGGGGTGTATACCGGCTGGGATCAAGGATGTTGATGGTATCATAGGTGGCAAGCTGGTTAAAAGTGTAAGCCTTTGTAAAGTAGCGGTCGGCGTCCACGCCGGCCAGAAGGGTGTGCCCGATGGTTCCGGTCTTGAATTTACCCTTGAGGTCTGCCTGGGCTATGTAATAATCCTCGCGGGTATCGGTTCTGCCCAGGGGGCGGGCCCATTTGCCATCGGCAGCGGCCTGTATGCGTTCGGTGGAGTAGTAATCCCTTGAGTAGTTCTGGTAAGAGCCCGTTACATTGAGCTTCCAGGCTTCGCTGAACTGGTGGCGCAGCGTAGCGGTAGCGGCGGACTGCTCCGTTTTGGCGTAGGACCATGCGGCGCCCAGGAAGGCAGAGCGGGGCAGGTCGGGGATAATGGTGTTGTTCAGGGAGCCGATGCCAAAGTCGGGAGTGAATTCATGCCTCAGGTGATCGCCCTGGACCAGCAGCTCGGTGCGGCCGCCCAGCTTAAAGAGCAGGGAGGGATTGACATAATATCTTTCGGATTGCACCACATCGCGGTAGCTGCCGGCGCTTTCATAGGTGCCGTTCAGGCGGAAAGCGATGCCTTTGCCCAGGGGTCCATAGAAATCGAAGGAAGGCTTGATAAGCCCGAAGCTGCCGCCGCGAAGGGAAACCTCGCCTCCAAAATCAAAGCGGGGCTGCTTGGTCACCATGTTTACGATGCCCCCGGGAGCCACGTTGCCGTACAGGATGGCGGCGCTGCCTTTCAGCACTTCCACTTTTTCCAGCGAGCTCATTTCGGGCATGGCGCCGGTATTTACGCGGGAGCCGTTCTTAAACAGGTTGCTGCTTGAAAACCCGTAGCCGCGGGCTGAAAAGCTTTCCTGGGTGCTGCCCCTTGTAGTGGAGAGATAAACCCCGTTCACATTTTTGATAACATCGCTGAGGCGCAGCGCCTGCTGGTCGCGGATCATTCCCTGGCCTATTATGCTGATGCTTTGCGGAAGGTCCATCGGCGCTATTTCTATCTTGCCCACGGAAACAGGGCGGTTATTGAGGCTTTTCTGTGTTTTCACCACTACATTGGAAAGCTCCCTGGTGCTTTCGGCCAGGCTGATGGAAATGACGGCAGTCCTGTCGTTCCTTACCTCGATGGTTTTTTCCACGGGCTGAACTCCCACCATGGAAATCTCAAGGGTGTACACGCCTTCTTTTATATTCTTTATTACAAAAACGCCCTGCTCGTCTGTAATGGCGGCTTTCCCGGTGCCTTTCAGCAGAACGGAAACCCCGGCGGCGGGCTGGTTATCGTTGGTAGTTACCTGTCCGCGGATGACACCCGAGGGGGTGGTAGGATCGGGACTCCTTTCGTCCTTGTACATAATTCCTGTCTGTGCGGTCGTTGCCAGTTGGCTCAGTGTAAGGATCAATAAGCAAAGTATGGTTCTCACGTGTCGTAAATTTCCGGCAAAGAGAAAGCAGAACAGTAAGAAGAATGTACCGGATCGGGAAAATCGGGTTACGGAAAACGGAAAACCGAGGAACGATCAGAGACCACCGATGAACGATGGTTCCTGAACGTTTCTGGTTCCTGATCTTTGGTTTCTGGTTCTTTAGATGCAGTTTTTCCTTACAGAACTTTAACCACAAAGGCTCGAAGAAGCAAAGGAAGCCCCTGATTGTTGCTCTAATCGGTGGCCGGTTATCGGTTACCGGTTATCGACTTACGGCTTCTGACTACCTTATATACCCTGATGGCACTCATAAGAACGATGATAAATCCTACCAACCCAAGCAATCCCCACACAAGGCTGATGCTTTGCTTAACGGTGGCCAGCATGACGATGGCTACAAGGAAGATGGTGGCTACTTCGTTCCAGATGCGGAGTTTTTGGGAAGAATAGCGGAAGATGCCCGCCGCCTGCTGCTTATATATGGAGTGAAGGGAGAAATGATAGATATATAATAACACCACAAACACCAGCTTCACCAGCAGCCAACGCCCTTCGGGACGGAACAGCACATTGTCCCAGTTGGCGGACAGCATCACCCAGGGGCCAAACACAAGCGTAAGCACCGCCGACGGCCACGTAATGCCGAACCACAGCCTTCTGCTCATAAGCAAAAGCTGCTTCTGAAGTATCGACCTTTCCGGCTCCGGCTTCTCATTGGCTTCCGCATTATAAATGAACAGCCGCACAATGTAGAACATCCCCGCAAACCAGGTAACGATGAAGATGATATGGAGAGCTTTGAGGTAGAGCATGGCCGTGAATCGTCAATCGTGAATCGTCAATGGGTCGTTTATAGTTTATGTTTCTTTCCTTTAACCACGAAGGCACAAGGGCACGAAGTTTCACTACGGGAAGCATCGGTTATCGGTTGTCGCCTATCTGTCATCCATTCACGATTCACGATTCACGATTGACGCCAGCGCCTCAACCCACAACGGATGTACATTCAAACACGGGATCATCTCGAATTGCCCGCCGCCGGAATGGAG
>DASWNB010000553.1:0-6969 GCA_036399455.1 Flavisolibacter sp.
TAGTCCTTCGTCTTTCAGTGAAGCCAGCCAGCTTCGGATATAGGTATGGCTTAATTCGGGCAGCGATACCTCGCCGTACTGCTCGGCCATGTAATCGAAAAAGGCAATGAGGTCGGTTTGATAGGAAAGAACCGTATGGCGGGAATAGCGCTTTTCAAACTTGAGGTAATCGAGGAAAGGCTGGAGGAGGACCTGGTTTTCCATAAAAAAACAATAGCTGCAAAGTAGTAAAAACCTTGCAGCTATAAAACTATGTTGTAGAGGCAGAAGCCGGTCCCAAGCCGGGAACGTATTAATCTTCTATTTTACCGCTGGCGATCTGCTGCTTGTAGACAGCTTTCAGCACCTGAGTCCTGCGCCTGACAGAAGGCTTCGTAAACGACTGCCTTTCGCGCAACTGCAACAGGATCTTGGCTTTTTCGAATTTCTTCTTGTACTTCTTTAAAGCCTTATCGATGTTTTCGCAGTCTTTAGAATCGATGATTAACATGCTTTATACCTCCTTTAATGTGTTTTTGGGAGAGCAAATATATCATCATTTTCCGGCTCCTGCCAAAATAAAATGCAAAAAACCGAGTTTTGCCGCATGTTTACGGGAATAATCGAATGCATGGGCTCGGTAAAAGAGGTGAGCTCCGCCGGGACCAACCGCAGTTTTTGGGTGGAATCGCCCCTCTCCTCCTCTTTTAAGGTAGACCAGAGCATCGCCCACAACGGCGTTTGCCTGACCGTGGAAGAAGTAAGCGGCGACTGCCACCGGGTGACCGCCGTATTGGAAACCCTTCAAAAGACCGACCTCGGCAAATGGCAGCCCGGAATGTCCGTAAACCTGGAGCGCAGCCTTCTCCCCACCAACCGCCTCGACGGCCATTTTGTACAGGGCCATGTGGACGCCACCGGCACCTGCCAATCCATCACCGACCAGAACGGCAGCTACGAGCTGGTCTTTTCCTTCCCGGAGCAATTTGCCCCGCTGGTGATTGAAAAAGGTTCTGTCTGCGTAAACGGCATCAGCCTTACCGCCTTTGGAGTGGGCCGCGACAGCCTTAAAGTGGCCATCATCCCCTACACCTGGCAGCATACCAACCTGCAATACCTGAAGCCCGGCGATGCGGTGAACATCGAATTCGACATGCTGGGGAAATATATCCTGCGCAGGCTATCTTTGGAAAAAGACTGACTGCATGAGGGAGCAAAGCCCCGAAAGGCCGCATTACCCGGCGCTTGACGGCCTGCGAGGGCTGGCCATACTGCTGGTGGTTTTTTATCACAATTTCGCCTTCACACCCTACTTCTTCTTCGGATGGCTGGGGGTTGACCTGTTCTTCGTGCTTTCGGGCTTTCTCATCACCGACATTCTCCTCAAAACCCGCGAACAGCCGCAGTTCCTGAGGAATTTTTACATCCGCCGCGTGCTGAGGATCTTCCCGCTTTATTACCTGGTCCTGCTCATCTTCCTGGTGCTGGTGCCGCTGCTGGCTCCCGCCCTGCTGAACCTGGAGTATTTCACAAACCACCAGCTCTGGCTCTGGACCTACCTCCAGAACTGGCTTTATATCTTCCAGCCGCCACCTGCTCATTCGGCGGCGCTTAATCATTTATGGTCGCTGGCGGTGGAGGAGCAGTTTTACCTGCTGTGGCCCCTGCTGATATTATGGATAAGAAAGCCCCGGTTGCTGGCCTGGCTGATGGTGCTGCTGCTGGCAGGCGTGATCGTGCTGCGCATCTACCTTTGGGTGAACCGCGTTGAGAACCTGGTCTATTACAACCTTTACACCTTCAGCCGCATCGACGGCATCTGCATCGGCAGCCTGCTGGCCCTGCTGCGCTGCATCAACCCCAGGGCCGTGCACAGGTACCTGGGACTGGTTGTGCTGGCCCTTGCCCTGCTCAATTTCACATTCTATTTCTTTAACCGCGAGCACCGTTTTTCCTATCCTTACCTGGCCATTGCCGGCTACACCACCTTTGCCGTGCTCTTTGGCCTGCTGGTAAACGAAGGCGTTTCCGGCGACCGCTTCATAACAGGCATTTTCAACAACCGGCTCCTGAAGTTTTTTGGAAAGATCTCCTACAGCCTCTATGTATTCCACTGGCCCCTTTACCTCATGCTGGCACCCCGCCTTGAAGCATGGGCTTCCCCCACCGGCGGCATCCGCCCTCACCTCCTCGCCTCCATAGCTTGTACTGTTTTAGCTTGTTTGGTTGCCTGGATTAGCTACGAGTTTTTTGAGAAGAGATTTTTAAAGATGAAGGCAAAATTTGAGCTTAGCTAAACCGCCAGGACGCGAGGAATTTCTAAACGCAAAGAACGCGAAGTACCGCAGAGAAAACGCAAAGAATAGTGGAGCAATCATGTCTTTGCGCTCCTTAGCGTTCTTTGCGACTTTGAGGTTAATATTTCCTTGCGCCTTGGCGTCCTGGCGATTCACCCAACCTCAAACTTCAAACTTCAAACCTCAAACCGTATTTTAGCACCATGCAGCGAGTCCTTATTCTTTGCCCGCTTTATAACGACGAAGCATCGTTCCGGTTATTTGCTGCAAAAATGCAAGCGGAAACGGAAGGCCTGGAAGGATATACGTTTTCACTGCTGGTGGTGAACGACGGCTCCGATGCGCAGCCGCAGCTTTCCGCTCCCCTGCCCTTAACGGTTGTGCACCTGCGCCGGAACATTGGCCACCAGAAAGCCATTGCCATCGGGCTTTCCTACGCCCATCACCACATGCAGTTCGACAGCATTATTGTGATGGATGCCGATGGAGAGGACAGGCCTGAAGATATCAAAGAGCTGCTGCTTGCGGCAGTTAGCCGGCCGGGCATCGTGTTTGCGCAAAGGGCCAGCCGCCAGGAGAATGCACGCTTCCGGTTGTTTTACCGCATTTATAAATCCGTGTTCAGGGTGCTGACGGGAAGGACGATTTCGTTTGGCAACTTCATGCTGCTGCCGAAGGAGCAGGTGGCAAGACTGGTGTATAACAGCGACATCTGGAACCACCTTGCGGGAGCCATACTCAGGAGCAGGACGCCTTTTTATACCGTGGCTGCGCACAGGGGCAAGCGCTACTCGGGCAGCTCGCAAATGAGCTTTTCCGCCCTGCTGCTCCACGGGCTGGGAGCCATTGCGGTTTTCATAGATGTCATCGCTACGCGGCTGCTGGTGTTTTCAATTGCCATGATCCTGCTTTCGGTTGTGGGCATACTGGTCATCCTGGGCGTCCGCTTCTTTACCGATGCGGCCATTCCGGGCTGGGCCACCACGGCTTTTTCCTCCATGCTTATCGTGCTGCTGCAAAGCTTTTTGCTGTCGCTGTTCACCATATTTCTTTACCTCTCTGCGCAGTCGCAGCGCAAATTCATTCCCGCCAACCATTACGGCGATTATCTCGAAAGCGTGCAAAGCGTATGAGCCAGAGTTATACCTATCCCGGGCAGGAACTGGAATTTTTCCAGAAAGCGGTGAACTGGAAGAGTTATTTTGCGGCGGAGATCAGTCCTTATATCGGCAACAGGGTCCTGGAGGTGGGCACAGGCATCGGCGCCACCACCCGGCTGCTGAACAGCGGCAGCGCCCAAAAATGGGTTCTCCTCGAACCCGATCCTGCCCTTGCTTCTATCCTTCAACAAAAACTAAGCGACCGACAGCTTTATCCAAACTGTGAGCTGCGCACCCAAACCATCTTCGACGTAAACGCTTCCGAAAAATTCGACACCATCATTTACATCGACGTGCTGGAGCATATAGAGAATGACCGCAGCGAACTGGAGAAAGCATCCGAATTGCTGGAGCCGGGAGGAAGGCTGATCGTTCTTTCGCCTGCCTTCCAGTTCCTTTTCAGTGCCTTTGATAAAGCCATAGGCCATTACCGCCGGTACTCGGCAAAAACACTGAAGGAAGCGGCGCCTTCATCATTCAGGCTGAAGAAAATGAAGTACCTCGATTCGGTGGGAATGTTTGCTTCGCTGGCCAACAGGATGCTGCTGCGGCAGTCGTATCCCACCGAAAAACAGGTGCGGGCATGGGACCGCTGGATGATTCCCGTGTCGAAGGTGGCGGACAAATTATTTTTTTATTCCTTTGGCAAGAGTATCTTGGGAGTTTGGGAAAGAGATGATGACCGATAAGAGACCACCGATAACCGAATTCCGGCGTCATCCCTCCGCCTTCTTTCCATCTTCTTCTTTGTGGTTGTGACTAACTGCAAAGGACAGAGAGGATTCGCAAGGGAAACGTCGGTTGTCGATTATCGGTCATCCACTCGCAGCTCAAAATAAAACCATGTTGCAGCATCGTCATACCCGTTTACAACGAAGAGCACATCATTGATGAATTATACAGCAGGACGGCGGCGGCGCTCAACGGCATCACGCAGGACTGGGAAGTGATCTGCGTGAACGACGGCTCTACCGACACTACGCTGGGCAAGCTCCTCTCCCTGAACGAAAAAGACAGCCGCTGGAAGATCATCGACCTCTCACGAAATTTCGGGCAGCAGCGCGCCATCTGGGCCGGCCTCAACCACGCTGCGGGCGACTACATCGGCATCATGGACGCCGACCTGCAGGATGCCCCGCAACACTTTGCAGATTTTTATGAAGAATTGAAGGGCGAAACCGACGTGGTGTATGCGGTGCGTACCGGAAGAAAGGAAAACCGCATGAAGAAGGTGGCTTACTGGACCTTCTACCGCCTGCTGAAGAATGTATTTGAAGTGAACATTCCCATCGACAGCGGCGATTTCTGCCTGATGCGCCGGGCCGTGGTTCGCCACATGCTTACCATGCCTGAGCAAAGCCTGTTTGTCCGCGGCATCCGCAACTGGGTAGGCTTCCGACAGAAGGGCATCCGCTGCGAAAGGGATGTGCGCTTCGCGGGTGCGCCCAAGTATTCGCTGCGCGGGCTGGTGAAGCTGGCCTACAACGGCATCTTCAGCTTCAGCGATTTCCCGCTCCGCTTCCTAGGCAGGCTGGGACTCTACATCATCATCTGCAGCATATTTTACGCGGCCTGGATCCTCACCAAAAAATTCCTCTGGGGCACCGTTCCCGAAGGCTTCACCACCATCATCCTCGTCATCCTCTTCTTTGGCGGCGTTCAGCTCGTCACCATCCGCATCCTCGGCGAATACATCCACCGCATCTACGACGAAAGCCGCAAGCGGCCGTTGTTCATCGTTAGGGAGAAGTATGGATTGTAAGAAAGCTGTTGGCTGATAGCCGTTAGCTGTTGGCCTGTGCACGTTCAGCCACGGGCTTCCTCCTTCTTAATTTTTTAGTTTACCGCCAGGGCGCGAAGAAGAACACCGGGCATGCTCAACTCGTTTTCTTTGCGTCCTGGCGGTTGAATTTCCCTTCCTTTGAAATAACGTATGATAATAGGCTGAACGAAATCAAGCTAACAGCTAACAGCTATCAGCCAACAGCTTCTCTCCGAAACCTTACCTTTGCCACCTCAACATGAACCCATCCAAACAGGCCAACAGCAGGAGGGATTACCTGGTATTACTCGTGGTGACCCTGATCGCCTGGTGGCCGCTTTCACTGAATTTTTTTAGCCTGAAGAATGATGCCCTGGTGCAGTACATTGCTTACAGGTACCACCTGAGCGAGGCGATACAGCACGGCTATCTTCCCTTCTGGAGCCCTTACCTGTACACGGGCTTTCCTATCCACGCGGATATGCAGGGAGAGGTGTGGAACCCTCTTGTGCTGCTCCTGTCGGCGGTTACGCGGTACAATATGTCGGTGTTCCAGTGGGAGGTGCTTATTTATTTGTACCTGGGTGCGGTGGGCATGTACCGGCTGGGCGGGTACCTGGGATGGCTTTCCCCTACGAAACTGGCGCTGGCTATTGCCTTTATGTGCTGCGGGTATATGACGGACAGTATCTCAGTAGTGCCGTGGATACCCAGCGCAGCGTTCATGCCTTTTATCATTTTGTACTTCCTGCGGCTGCTGGAGCGGCCTTCGGCGACAGCTGGGATCAAGCTTTCGGTGGCTGTTTCGTTGCAGTTCCTTTGCGGCTACCCCAGCTTCTTTATCTTTCTTTCTTACCTGCTCCTCTTTGGCTTTATTGCCTGGGCAGTAAAGAGGTGGAGAGAAGGAAATAAAAAAACAATCAAAAGAGCTGTGGGCTTCCTGGCGCTGGCCTATGGACTGTTTGCCCTGTTGTGCAGCCCGGCACTGGTTTCTTATTATGAGTTTCTCCCCTATTATTCCCGTGGTTCGGGATTGGATTGGCAGAAGGCGCAGTCGAATCCTTTTCCGCCCGTGCATAGCTTTTCTTACATACTGGCCAATGCCTTCAGCAAGAACAACTCGGGATTTACGGACATCAGCATGAGGAATGCCTACACGGGACTTTTTGTTTTCCTGTTTTTCACGAGAGGGCTGTTCCGGCTGCGTGGCTTCCGGCTGCTGGTGGCGGCACTGACCGCTTTCTGCTTCCTGTTCAGCCTGGGCGCTTCAACACCCGTGCAGGAGTTCAGCTACCGCTTTCTTCCCTTCATGGATACCTTCCGGCATCCCGGCACTATCAGGGTGTTCACCACCATCGGCATCCTGCTTCTTGCCGCTTTCCAGATGGACCGGTTCTTCGGGGGAGAAAGGCAGAAGTGGATGGTGATGGCTGTTTATGCCATCGGCGCGGGGCTGGTCCTGTTAACCGGGTGGCTTCTTTTTTCGGACTCCCTCAGCAGCACAGGATGGACCCTTCCCCTGAGCCCCGCAGGCATGAAGCAGTTCCTCGACCTTTTAACTTTCCACGACCTCATGCTCGTCGTTGCCATATTGCAATTGGTCTTTCTTGGATTATTCCTTTTCTTTTACAGGAAAAAATTCTCATCGCGGGTGTTCCTGTTACTGTTTACTCTGAACTCGCTCTTGTTTGGATGGATAGGGCTGCCCTTTACGGCGGTGTCGAAGGAAAGAACGGCTTCGGTGAACCAATACATAGCATCCTTCCCCGAT
>DASWNB010000554.1:0-2254 GCA_036399455.1 Flavisolibacter sp.
AAGATTACTCCTGACAATGAAGATGTGAGCGGAGAGCCCTATTCTCAATAACCATAAGCCTATGGCATAGCCTTTACGGACAAGGCTACCAGCCAACAGCTACCAGCCAATAGCTTCTACTCGCACCTCTCAGCTAAAAACTCGCAGCTTCCCTTTAGATTTGTACTATGTTATTAAAGAACTCCTGGCTCATTACTGTCCTGGCTCTTGGCCTGCTTTCCTGCCAGACGGGGGACCTGTACGAGAAAGTGGAATCAATACCCCGGCATGAATGGAAAAGCGATTACAAGCCCCGTTTCGGGTTTACCATAAAGGATACGGCGGCGGACTACCAGTTGAATATCATCCTGCGCCATAACGAGAAATACGGCTACCGCAACGTGTGGCTCAACCTCTATGCGCAATCTCCCGGCGATACCGCGCAGAAGTTCACCGTGGAGCTGCCCCTTGCCTCCGGCGACAAAGGATGGCTGGGCTCCGGCATGGACGATCTCTACGAGCACCGCATCGCCCTCACCCTCGACCCTTCGAAGTTCAACTTCAGGAAATCCGGCGATTACACCTTCACCCTCGAGCACATCATGCGCGAAGACCCCCTGCAGAACATTTTGAACATCGGGCTGAGCATTGAAAAGAAACGCTGACCATGAACGACCCGAACAGAAAACGGCTGCGCCGCGCCACCATTGTTTACTGGGTGCTTCTCTTATATATCATTGCGGCACTGGTGTGGTGGTTTCTTTCGCTTCAGCAGCAGGGCCGCGAAATGTACGAGCTGCGGAAACAGGAGCTGGCCGATCATCATCCCCCGGGCACGCCCAAATACATCGAAGAAACTGAGAAGATCGAAAAAGAGCGCAGCAGGGCCACCACCAAATACCTTAGCGAAGGCATCACCTTCCTGGCCCTCATCATCATCGGCGCAGCCTATATATACCGCCTTGTTCGCAAGCAGTTCCTGGTACAGTTGCAGCAGCAGAATTTCGTGATGGCCATCACCCACGAGCTCAAGACACCCATCGCCGTATCGCGGCTGAACCTCGAAACCCTCCAGAAGCACAGGCTGGATGAAGAGCGCACGTCAAAGCTGGTGCAAAGGACCCTTCAGGAAACGCTCCGCCTCGATACGCTCATTAACAATATTCTCATCTCTGCCCAGCTCGAAGGGGAATCGTACAAGATGACCCGCGATGAGCTGAACTTTTCGCACCTTGTGGAGGATGTGGCTTCCGAGTTCTCATCGCGCTATCCGTCCCGCGATCTGGTAAAGGACATCCCGCCCGACGTGGAGCTGAACGGCGACCCGCTGCTGCTGAAGCTGATGGTATCCAACCTGCTGGAGAACGCCAACAAATATTCGCCCAAAGGCAGTCCCGTATCGTTGCGGCTGCGCCGCGAAGAAAAGGGGGTTGAAATGCAGGTGGCCGATGAAGGTCCCGGCATCAGCGACAGCGAAAAGAAGAACATCTTCGAGAAGTTTTACCGTATCGGGAACGAGCAAACGAGGACCACGCAGGGCACGGGGCTGGGCCTTTACCTTTGCCGGAAGATTATAAAAGATCATAATGGAGAGATAGGAGTAAGGGATAATCAGCCGTCAGGTAGTATTTTTATAGTAAGATTTTGGTAATGAACCCATCCAAACCATCCATATTGCTCGTAGAGGACGAAGAGAACCTGCACGAATCGCTCAAGCTGAATCTTGAGCTGGAAGGCTACCAGGTGACCTCGGCCTACGACGGCGCCGCCGCCATGAAAGCCGTACAGAACGAGTACTTCGACCTGCTCATACTCGACGTGATGATCCCCGAGATCGACGGCTTTACCGTAACGCAGAACATCCGCCTCACCAACACCGAAGTGCCCATCCTCATTCTCAGCGCCAAAGACACCGGCGCCGACAGGGTAATGGGCCTGAAGAAAGGCGCAGACGATTACCTCACCAAGCCCTTCAACCTGGAAGAGCTGCTGCTGCGTGTACAAAAGCTTATTCAAAAGAATAAAAAACTGCAGGACCGCTCCTCGCTGGGCGACACCTACCAGTTCGGCGGACACACCATCGACTTTAAAGCCCAGGAAGCCACCACGGCCAGCGGCGAGCGCATCCAGTTAAGTAAAAAGGAAGCCATGCTACTGAAGCTGCTCATCGAAAACAAGAACGAAGTGGTGCCCCGCGAAAAAATATTGCAGTCCGTCTGGGGTTATAACGTCTATCCCACCACCCGCACCATCGACAATTTCATCCTCAACTTCC
>DASWNB010000555.1:0-8941 GCA_036399455.1 Flavisolibacter sp.
ACTATGGAAAGGCAACCTCCTCGGTTCCGCTAAAAATACAATTCGCCGAGGTTGGCAGCAGCTTCGGTCCCGAAACGGTCTCCCGTTACCTGGACAGCACAAAAAAAACCATCTGCATTGCCGGCAGCCTCGATGAAAACTTTGGTACGCAACTGAGCGAACAGTTGGGTTCTCTTGCCAAGACCTATCCTGTCACACTCTTTGGAATGCCTACCTGGGATAATTTCAATTTCAGCCGGTCCGAATTCTCCGGCCTGGAAGTGGTGTACAGCAGTCCCTTTTACTATTCCCGCACGATAAACCCGCTGTCCAACCGCCTCACGGAAGATTTCACCAACCGCATGAGCACAAAGCCTTCGGACATGTTCTACCGCGGTTACGAAACCATGCTCCGCTTCGCCATTCTCCTCCTGGACACTAAAAAAGACGTAGCCTCCAACCTGAGCCGCAAGGGCAACACAGTATTCACCACTTTCGACATCCAGCCCGTCTTCAAGGACCGCTCCGCCATGACGCTGGATTATTTTGAAAACAAGAACCTGTATTTTATTAAAGTGGCAGGCGGGGTGAAGAATATTCTTTGGTGAGGGTCGTGAATCGTCAATCGTGAATCGTGAATGGGTCGTTTACAGTGGAAGAAGCTTTTCTTTAGCAGATAGGTTTTGATGGCTGATAGCTGTTAGCCCATGTCTCAATTCCGAGCCGCCACGTGAATTAATCAACTTAAATAACGTAACTCATAGGCTGAACGTACACAAGCTAGCAGCCAACAGCTATCAGCCATCAGCTTTCCAAAGGCTTGCAGCTTGAAGCTGGCAGCTTGCAGCCATTCGTTAAAACCACGGCTCTCAATAGCTGCACGTACACAACAACCTTTCGTTACCTTTAACCATGCCCTTAATAGAATTCTCCGACCGAGGCCTTTACTGCCGGGCGGGCGATTTTTATATTGACCCATGGAAGCCGGTGGACCGCGCCGTCATTACCCATGCCCACAGCGATCATGCACGGTGGGGAAGCAAATACTATCTCTGTCATCATCATACATTACCGCTGCTCCAACTGAGGCTGGGTAACAACCGTTACGAAAGCATCGGCTGGAGCGAGCCCGTGTACATGAACGGTGTGCGGATCACGCTTCATCCCGCAGGGCACATCATCGGCTCTTCGCAGGTAAGGATAGAATACAATGGCGAGATATGGGTGGTGAGCGGCGATTACAAGCTGGAAGACGATGGACTGAGCGGTGTGTTCGAGCCGGTGAAATGCCACACCTTCATTACCGAATCCACCTTCGGGCTGCCCATCTACAACTGGAAAAGCCAGCAGGAAATATTCTCAGACATGCAATCATGGATACGCGGCAACCAGTCGGAAGGCAAAAGTTCCGTTCTTATTGCCTACAGCCTGGGGAAGGCCCAGCGTTTGCTGTCCTGCCTGGCGGAAGTAACGGACCGCATACTGGCTCACGGCGCCGTGTACAACGTGCACATGGCGCTGGTGAATGCCGGCTGGGACCTTCCCGCACTGGAAAGGGTCACTCCCGAAACACCCAAGGCGCTTCTCAAAGGCAGCGTGGTGATTGCTCCCTCGGGCGCAGAAGGCTCGCCGTGGATAAGAAGGTTTGCGCCCTACGAGGTGGGTATTTGCAGCGGGTGGATGCAGGTACGCGGAAATGTAAGAAGAAAGAACGCCGACGCAGGCTTTGCCCTCAGCGATCATGCGGACTGGAACGGGCTGATAAAAACCTGTAAGGAAACCGAAGCCGAATGCGTGTACGTCACCCACGGGTTTCAGTCGGTCTTCAGCCGCTACCTCAACGAGCAGGGCATACAAGGGAAGGAAGTGAAAACAGAGTACGGCGGCGAGGAAGAAATAGAGGAGGTGAATGGTGAGTTGTGAAGGGCGTGAATCGTCAATCGTGAATCGGGAATGCCGTTGAAGGTGCGAGATACTTTTTGATGGCAGGCTTTTTTTAATACTCAATACTCAATGTTCAACGCTCAATATTCAAGTGGTTTACCAATCCGGAGCCTCTTGAGAATTGAATATTGAGCGTTGAATATTGAATATTTTCTCAGGTATATTGAATAAAAACGACCGTAAACGATGCGCCTGTTTGCAGAACTTGTATTCCAGTTGGGCACCAGCACAAAGACCAACGAAAAGCTGGAGGCGCTGGTGGAGTATTTTTCGGTGGCGGATGACAAGGACAAGGTCTGGGTAATTGCCATTTTCAGCGGGCGAAGGCCCCGCCGTGCCGTCAACACCACGCAACTGGCCACCTGGTGCGTGGAGCTGATCGGCCTCCCCTTCTGGCTCTTCGAGGAATCCTATCACACCGTCGGCGATCTTGCCGAAACCATTGCCCTGCTGCTTCCCGAAGACACTTCCCTGGAGGAAAAAGAATCGCTTCCGCTTCATTACTATATCGAGCAATTGAAAGTGCTGGAGAAAGAAACCGAGGAAGGCCGCAAAAGCTTTATCATCGAATCATTGAAGCGGATGAACTATGCCGAACGCTTCGTGTTCAACAAGCTTATAACCGGCGGCTTCCGCATTGGCGTATCGCAGAAAATGATGGTCAACGCGCTGGCCCGCACCGCCAGCCTGGAGCCTTCCGTCATAGCCCACCGCATCAGCGGCAACTGGGACCCATCCTCCATCTCTTTTGCGGAGCTGCTCAGCGATGAAGCAATGGCCACGGACTGGTCGAAGCCTTATCCTTTTTACCTGGCTTATGCGCTGGAAGAAGACCCGCAGGTGCTTGGCGAGCCGCAGGAGTGGCAGGTAGAATGGAAATGGGACGGCATACGCGGTGAGATCATCAAAAGGAACGGCGAGCTGTTCGTATGGAGCCGCGGCGAAGAGCTGATGACCGAAAAATTCCCCGAGTACCATTCCCTCGCTGCGGTACTGCCCGACGGCATCGCCATAGACGGTGAGATCATTCCCTGCGTGGACCAGAAGCCGCTTCCCTTTGCCCTGCTTCAAACAAGGATAGGACGGAAGAACGTTACCAAAAAACAGTTGCAGGAAGCGCCTATCGCCTTCTTTGCCTACGACTTGCTTGAATTTGAAGGCATCGATTGGCGCGACCGGCCGCTGGAAGAAAGAAGAAAAAAACTGGAAGAGTTGACTGCTGCCTGGAACCATCCTACGGTACTCCTTTCACCCGTGGTGCAATTCCAGAACTGGGAAGAGCTGGCCCGCCTGCGGGAAACCTCCCGCGAGGAAGGCGCCGAAGGCTTCATGTTGAAAAGAAAATCCTCCACCTACCAGGTAGGTCGCAAAAGGGGCGACTGGTGGAAGTGGAAGGTAGACCCGCTCACCATCGACGCGGTGATGATCTATGCCCAGAAAGGTGCGGGAAGAAGAAGCAATCTTTATACGGACTACACCTTTGCCGTAAGGGACGGCGACAAGCTGGTGGCTTTCACCAAAGCATATTCCGGGCTAACCGACAAGGAATTTGTACAGGTGGATTCTTTCGTGAAGAGAAACTCGCTGGAAAAATTCGGTCCTGTCCGCACTGTAAAGCCGGAGTTGGTATTTGAAATCGCCTTTGAAGGCATCGCTGCCAGCAACCGCCACAAATCGGGCGTAGCCCTCCGCTTCCCCCGCATCAGCCGCTGGCGCAAGGACAAAAAACCCGACGAAATAAACACGCTGGAAGACCTGAAGAAAATGCTGGAGGTGTATGGGAAGACGTGAATCGTGAATGGCGGTGGTCGGTGGCCGGTCGTCTCTTATCGGTTGTCGGGCATCGGTTATCGTCCACTATATTGTACATTTGAAAAGTGTTGACAAGGGAAAACATATTATCCGTTTTGCAGGAATACAAGCAGTACTTCGATGAGCAGTTGGGTGTGCGAACCATTGGGCTGTTTGGAAGTTACGCAAAGGGCGTGCAGAAGGAGAGTAGTGATGTTGACATATTTATCGACATACAGGCACCTGATTATCATTCGCTGCTGGAAGTGCTGGAGATACTGGAGAGCAGGCTTCACAGGAAGATAGATATTGTAAGGAGCGGGCCGCATCTGGATGAAAAATTTCTTCACAAGTTGAAAAAGGAGATCATCTATGCATGAATTCATCCGTGACCGGCTCGAGTATGTTGTCAAGCATTCAAGGGTTATTATGCAGCGGATGCGGGAAGTGGAAAACACTTATGAGTATGCTGCTTCTGATCAAGGCCAACTGATCTTTGATTCGCTGATTGCACGTCTGCAGGCGCTGGGCGAGAATTTTAAAAAGATAAATGAGCTTGGTGGCGATTTCCTTTCTTCACAGCTTAATATAAATCCAAAACCAATCATCCGGTTCAGGGACCTCGCTTCGCACCATTATGAAAGAATGGACTACCAGATCATTTTCGAGATATGCAACCGAAGTGCCTAAAATCTTAACGACTGTCGAACAGTATTTATCAGGAGCGCATTGAAACCTCAATCGTTACATCAAACCAAAGGCTACCATGTAATCAGCGAATGGCTGGCTTCGAAGAGCTTTAAGGCTTTCGAGTACCAAGAGCAGGCCTGGCAGCATATTGTTTTGGGAAGGAGCGGGCTGGTAAACGCGCCTACGGGCACGGGAAAAACCTTCTCGGTATTCCTGGGGGCTCTTATACAATTCATCAACGAACATCCGACAAACTATAACTCGCTTTCAAAGAACGGACTGCGCCTCATCTGGGTCACTCCGCTCAGGGCACTTGCCAAAGACATAGGCCGCGCCATGGAAGAAGTGATTGGTGAGCTGGGAATGAGATGGAACGTAGGCATCCGCAATGGCGACACCTCCCTGTCCGACCGCCAGAAGCAAAAGCGCCTCATGCCCGAAGTGCTTATTATCACTCCCGAAAGCCTCCACCTCCTGATGGGCCAGAAAGACTACCCAAACGTTTTCAAAACCCTCCGCATCTTCGCCGTTGACGAATGGCACGAGCTCATGGGCGGCAAACGCGGCGTACAGGTGGAGCTGGCGATCAGCCGGATCTGCGGGTTGAGAGCGATAACCGAAGAGAAAGCGAGAGAAGTTACGAGTAGTAAGCCACGAGCCGCGAGAGGCTCGCAACTCGCAGCTAAAAACTCACAGCTTTCTCTCTGGGGTATCAGCGCAACTATTGGCAACCTGAACCAGGCAATGGAGGTGCTGCTGGCGCCGCTGAAGCTGTTGGGGAAAGACGAGGAAGGTGTGATAGTGAGGGCCTCCCTGCATAAGAATATAGAGGTGGAATCCATACTGCCCGATGAAATAGAAAAATATCCATGGGCGGGACACCTGGGCATAAGGCTGGCGCAAAAGGTTCTGCCCATTATTCATTCCAGCAGAACTACCCTCATCTTTATCAACACAAGGGGCATGAGCGAGCAGTGGTACCAGACCTTGCTGAACATAGCGCCCGAACTGTCCGGCGCCCTGGCACTGCATCACGGGAGCATTGAAAGGGAGTTGCGCACCTGGGTGGAGGACGCCCTTCACGAAGGAAAGCTCAAGGCCGTGGTAGCCACCGCCAGCCTCGATCTTGGTGTTGATTTCAGGCCCGTGGAAACCGTCATACAGGTAGGCTCTCCAAAAGGCGTTGCCCGTTTCCTGCAGCGGGCAGGCCGCAGCGGTCACAGTCCCGATGCAATAAGCAAGATCTATTTTCTTCCTACGCACTCATTGGAACTGGTGGAAGCGGCGGCGCTCAAGTCGGCCATCGGCGAGCAGTTCATCGAAAGCCGTGAGCCCCTGCTCCTTTGCTACGACGTGCTGGTGCAATACCTCTGCACGCTGGCGATCTCGGAAGGCTTTCGTCCCGAACAAATTTTGCCCGAGGTTAAGTCCACCAACTGCTTTGCCGATCTGACGGAAGACGAATGGCAGGAGATGCTGTACTTCATCACCTCAGGCGGCAATGCGCTGCAACAGTACGACGAATACAAAAAAGTGGAAGTGGAGAACGGCATCTACCGCATCAAAGGCCGCCGCATAGCCATGCGGCACCGCCTCCACATCGGCACCATCGTCAGCGATGCCATGCTTCGGGTGAAATTCCTTAGCGGTGGTTACGTAGGCGTCATCGAGGAGGGATTCATCTCCCGCCTGGAGCCCGGCGATGCTTTTACACTGGCGGGAAAGCAGTTGGAACTGGTGACCATAAAGGATATGACGGTAATGGTAAAAAAATCAAACGCCAAGCGTTCCCTTGTACCCAGTTGGATGGGCGGACGCCTGCCACTGTCAGCCAGCCTGGGCAAGGTATTGCGGGAGAAGTTCAATGAAGCGCATGCCCTTGTTACCGGGGCGCAGCCTGTGAAGGATATCGAGCTGGATGTGCTGCGTCCACTGTTTGATTTGCAGCAGCAGCTTTCCCACGTGCCCCGCTCCAACGAGCTGCTCATCGAGCAAATAGAAACCCGCGACGGCTTCCATCTTTTTGCCTATCCTTTCGAAGGACGGCTGGTGCATGAAGCAATTGCAGCAGTGCTGGCCTACCGTATCAGCAGGATCACACCCATCACCTTTTCCATCGCCATGAACGATTACGGGTTCGAACTGCTGAGCGACCAGCCCATTCCCGTAGACGACAGCAACGTGTACGAGCTGTTCTCCCCCGACCATCTCCTGGAAGACATACAACGAAGCGTGAACTCCACCGAAATGGCCAAGCGCAAGTTCCGCGACATTGCCGTTATCGGCGGCCTTATCTTCCAGGGCTATCCCGGCGAGCACAAAAAAACCCGCCACCTGCAGGCCTCGGCCGGGCTGCTTTTCAACGTGTTCAGCGAGTACGATCCCAATAACGTTCTTATCCGCCAATCCTTCCAGGAAGTGTTCGACCAGCAAATGGAAGAGCTCCGCCTCCGCGACATGCTTGAACGCATCCGCCGTTCCCGCATTGTCATTACCCATCCCCAGCGCCTCACCCCCTTCTGCTTTCCCATCAAGGTTGACAGCATGAGGGAGAATCTCACCTCGGAAAAGCTGGAGGACCGGGTGAAGAGAATGCAGCGGCAACTGGAACGAAGAAGCTGATGGCCGATAGCTGTTAGCTGTTGGCTTTGTGTACGTACAGCCTATTGGCTGATGGTTCTTTAAAGGAGATTTTGCTTTACCGCCAGGACGCAAGAGATGATAAGAAGCAAGCTGCGAGCGACGAGTGGCTCCGGTTCCATGTTTTGTTGAACGAAATCCTTTTCGGTTTCTGCAATCTGCTAACAGCCATCAGCTATCAGCCAACAGCTTCTCTCCCTAATTCCCAATTCCTCCACCCTTTGCTCTCTACCTTTCCCCTAAATTTGCCTCTCCATGCAAGCGCCCCTGTTACATAAGCTTCGCGGGCAGAACCTGTGGTTATCGGCTCAGCGCTCCGTTTTTTGGGAAGAAGAAAAGACACTGATCGTTTCGGACCTTCATTTTGGAAAGACCGGCCATTTCAGGAAGGCAGGCATTCCCGTGCCGCAGAGCGTGTACAAGGAAGACCTCCAGCGGCTGATGGACCTGCTCCATTATTTCAAGCCGGTGAAGCTGGTGGTGGTAGGCGATTTCTTTCACAGCGATGCCAACATGGAACTCGACCTTTTCCGCAAGTGGCGCGACGATTCTTTCCTTCCTTCCATACTGCTGGTAAAAGGCAACCATGATATTTTGAAGGAGACCTGGTATAAAGATGCGGGCATTGAGCTGGTGGAGAAAGAATGGCTGCAACTGCCGTTTGTATTTTCGCATGAGCGCTGCGAAACCAGGGAAGATGCCTATCTTTTTTGCGGGCACATTCACCCGGGTGTGGTGCTCGAAGGACTTGGAAAGCAAACCCTCCGCTTTCCCTGCTTTTACTTTTCCAGCGACCACTGCATCCTGCCCGCCTTCAGCCGCTTTACCGGCACCTATCCCGTTCAGCCCAAAAAGCACGACCGCGTTTTTGCACTCGTCGAAAACAAGATCATCACCCTTCAATGAGCCGCCGGTTGCACATTGCCTTTGATCCCATTTACCAGCATCCGCTGCCGGAAGGCCACCGCTTCCCCATGCTCAAGTACGAGCTTATTCCCGAGCAGATGCTGTACGAGGGACTTATCACCGGGGAACACTTCTTCGCTCCTTCTCCCTGCGCAGATGAAACCGTGCTGCTGACCCACACCGCCGCGTACCTGGACAAGCTGAAGAACCAAACCCTATCCCCACAGGAGCAGAGAAGGATAGGCTTTCCCCAATCACCGGAGCTGACGCTGAGGGAACTGATCATCACGCAGGGAACTATCGACTGCTGCCACCATGCGCTGGAGAACGGGGTGGCGCTGAACATAGCCGGCGGTACCCACCATGCATTTGCAGACAGGGGTGAAGGCTTCTGCCTCCTGAACGATTTTGGCGTAGCAGGCAACTACCTCCTGCACAAAAACCTGGTAAAGAAAATATTGATCATCGACCTCGATGTACACCAGGGAAACGGAACCGCCAGCATCTTTCAAAACGAGCCGGGGGTCTTCACCTTCAGCATGCACGGTAAAAACAATTATCCCTTCATCAAGGAAAAAAGCAACCTGGATGTGGAGCTGCCCGACGGTATCGGCGACGAAGCCTACCTGGACCTCCTTCACCAACACCTGCCCCGGTTAGTAACAGAGGTAAGACCTGATATAGCCTTTTTCGTCTCCGGCGTAGACATCCTCGAAACCGATAAATTCGGCAAGCTGAGGATCACCCTCCGCGGCTGCCGCCTCCGTGATGAATTTGTATTCTCCACCCTCCGCCATCACAACATCCCCTGCATTGCCGCCATGGGCGGAGGCTATTCCCCGGACGTGAAAATGATCGTCCAGGCGCATTGTAATACGTTCCGTGCCGCGAAGGAGATTTATGAATTAATACGATTTATATTTTTAAATTAGTCTTAATATTAGTATCTTGCTATCATGGCAAGACCCGGTAAACCTATTAACGTTACAGA
>DASWNB010000556.1:0-2308 GCA_036399455.1 Flavisolibacter sp.
TTTGCCTTCTTAGCTGAGTCTCCTGCAAGGGACTCGGCGCTGTTTATAGGAAACGCCGAGTCCCTTGCAGAAGACTCGGCTAAGAAGTTAAGGGGGTTCATTATACAACTGTTTCTACTGGCGTCTGTTTAACACCTGCTGCTTTTACCTTCTTCTTTTTACCTACCCGGTTGCGCCACATAATGAATCCGGTGATGGGGAAAGTAACGCCAAGCAGGCAGACAACAAAGGCCAAAATCTTTGTGGGTGTCCCGCCGATGCTTCCGGTATGTATCGGTTTAAAGCTGGATCGTACACGGGCGCCCAGGCTTCTTTCGCTAAAAGGCAGCATTCCTAAAACCGCTCCTGAGTACTGATCAAGGTAAAGGGCGTCCGTCGCAGATTCATGCGGCGCGTCTTTAGATAGCGCTGAAACGGTTACTGCTTCCGCAGAGTCCTTTGGAATCGAAATATTGTAGTAAACAGCATTTGCATAAGTGCTGCGGCCCAGTGCAAGGGACTTGTCAGGCGAAAGGGTGGATGCTGCTCCGGTATATGCGGAAACTGGAGGTGGCGGCGGCTTCAGCGGTGAATTGGTTACTTTGTAAATACCCTCGTTGAACCATTCGAAAGACCAGGCCAGACCGGTAAAGGCAAAAATGAAAAGGAAGATGGAACTGTAAAAGCCAAAGACAAGGTGGAAGTCGTGGTTGATTCTTTTCCAGTTTGCGTCCTTCTTGATCTTCAGACGGCGCAGGAGTATCGCTTTGTTCTTTGGCCACCAAAGTATGATTCCGGTGATCAGGATGAATAAGAAGATGATGGTTGATATGCCGACAATGTACTTTCCAACGCTTTTCTCTCCGCCTAATAGCCAGCGGTGGAGGGCAAAGACCTGGAAGAAGACCGTCTCGCGATAGCTGTATTGTTCGAGGATCTGACCCGTATAAGGATTGACAAATAGGGTGGCGCCGGGCTGTCTCGCAGGCGGGCCGCCTTTTGCCTGCTGACCTTCCGCTTTGCCGGGAAGTGTAATGTTGAATTCCGCTGAACGCGAAGGGTCTTCATAAACCCGGATACTGTTCACCTTGCTTTTGGGATAAGCTGTGCGCACTACATCCTGTAATTGGGACAGGGACCTGGTCTGTGCGGCCGGTTCAACGTAGTATCGTCCTTTGTTCAACGCCATTTGCAGGTCCTTCTCAAACACAAGGATGGCACCGGTAAGACAGCAGATGAGTATGACCAGGCCTGCTGCAAGGCTCAGGTAAAGATGTATGCGGCGGAAGAATATCTTGATCATTGGGAAATTTCGGTGGTGCAAAAAGAAGCTAACTTGACTGCTAATCTGCTAATCCGCATTTGTTTTAATTAAAATTTATAGGAAAGTGTAGCTACCAGCTGTCGCGGGGGAATAGGGTTAACGCTGTAATTCTCATGAACATAATAATTGAAGGTGTTGGTAAGGTTTGAAATTTTTGCCAGCACCGACAGGTTCTTGAAGCGGTAGCCAGCAGATATATCAACCGTAGTGAATGAGGATACAGGGATGAGGCGGGAGTAAGCCTGGGCTTGTCCGATGGTATTATTCCATCCGCCCCAGCGGCTGCCGGTGTAAAATGCGGAGGCACCCAACTTCAGCCCGGATAATTTACCCGAGGGAATTGTATAAAACAAGGAGCTGTTTGCAGTGTGTGCCGGTGTGTTCACCAGTCTTTCTCCTTCAACATAGTTGCCCTTTGCATCCGGCGTTTTCGTGTAGCGCATGTAGTTGTAACTGTAGCCTGCCATTACATCAAGACCAGGAAGCGGGTGGGCTGAAAGGTCGATCTCCAATCCATCTGAAGTAGTTTGACCCGTCAATTCTTTCAGACTTGTATTTGTATTCACCGTAGTTCCGTCGCCTAAAAATTGCGCTGTTTGTGCCAGGTTGTTGTTGATGATGCGGTAGACAGTAAGGTTCGCAGACAGCTTTCCCTCAAAGAAATCATTCTTGGCACCCAGCTCAAACTGGTCAATGATCGATGGCTGCAGACCATTGCCCCATACGTCTGTTCCGCTATTCACACTGAAGGAGTTGGCATAGCTTGCAAACAGGGAAGTGCTTTTCACCGGCCTGTACACAAGACCAACGCGGGGCGAAAAGGCCTGGTCGCTTTTCGAAGTTCCGGACGTGCGTGCTTTTGTCAGCAGGTTAAGCGAATCAGCAGGCAGGCTTTGCTGGTAAGACCAGCGTATTCCTGCAAGCAGTTTGAATTTTGAGCTCAGGCTTACATGATCCTGTACATAAGCACCCACCCTGTTTGTTGGGGTTTGGATGCTCCTTATT
>DASWNB010000557.1:0-5526 GCA_036399455.1 Flavisolibacter sp.
CGGGTACATGGATAAAACCGGGAAAGTGGTTATCAAGCCTGCTTATAAAAATGCGCTGGCGTTTTCTGAAGGAATGGCTCCCGTGTTATCCGAGAACGGCCTTTGGGGTTACATCAACAAAAAAGGTGAAACCGTAATAAAGCCAACGTACATATCCGCCGGACGCTTTTCGGATGGCGTTGCGGTGGTAAGCACCGGCAAAAGCACTTATGATAAAGACAAGCTTACCGGCGCCATCGACAAGACCGGCAAAGTAGTTATCCCTCTGCAGAAGATATCGATCGGTGATTTCAAGAACGGCCGGGCAATGGCCGAATCCAACTATATCTCCTACTATATTTATAAAAATGGCAAGACCTCCCTGGCCTGCGATGCTGCCGTTCTGGCAAACGGGCGTTATGCTTTCCAGGCCCTCGCCAGGAACGATGTCCAGAGCGCCGTCAAGATGTTGAAGGAGGAATCTACCAAGAACTGCCCGATGACCGATTACTGGCTTGGGTATATCCTGTTGCAGGCGCAGGCGCCTTTGCGTGATACCGCTTTGGGCTCAAAGCTCATGGAGCAGGCGGCAAAGAATGGCTACCCCGAAGCCATGTACAGCGCAGGCTTTATGTACCTGAACGGCATGTCTGTGAAAAAGGACGAAGCGACGGCAAAGCAATGGCTCCTTAAAGCCGGAAAGGCAGGCGTTGTAACAGCCTACACTTTACTGGGAACAGCAGAGGACAAGGCTAATCCCACACAGGCCGCAACCTACTACCAGCAGGCCGCCGACCTGGGCGAGCCGGTAGCCATGTATTACCTGGCGCTTCTTTACAGGGACGGCCGTGGTGTAGCCAAGAACGAGCACCAGTACAATAGCTGGCTGGTCCGCTCCGCACAGTTGCAGTACCAGCCTGCGAAGCAGTTGCTGAACGCAAAGGGAAAATGACAGGTGAGCATCATGAGTACAAAAGAACAGGAACTAAAAACCCCGGAATATGCCAAAGTATGTGATCGAACGGGAAATCCCCGAAGCAGGCAAATTAACTGCCGAACAATTAAAAAGCATTTCACAGACTTCTTGTGGAGTGCTTAGTAACCTAGGACCACAAATACAGTGGGTTCATAGCTATGTAACCGATGACAAGATCTATTGCATCTACAATGCGCCAAATGAAGAAATGGTTCGTGAACATGCAAAGCAAGGCGGGTTCCCGGCAAATTCGGTAAGCAAAGTAGCCATGATCATCGATCCCACAACCGCGGAATAGAGAGCTGCTTAGGGAACAACAAGATTTTGATTTGCCAATCTACTCAAGATGCCACCTCCCGTGCCCGGCAGGCGGACACTTCCGGGAGAACCTGCGTATCTTAATGCATTAAATAAAAAGTATGGACAGCTACAGAAACAATGCTCCCGGTGAGGACAATACTTCCGGGAACAATACTGCCTCCGAAGAACTGACCGGCTATTCGGACAACCTTTCTTTTGAAGATGCCTTAAAGGATGCGCTGAGCAAGCGCCGGACAAACCTGCCCACGGATTATTACCAGTACGTGGTGACCGAGACCGGCTATGAAACCGGCGGCTTCGCCAATGTGAACAGGCTGTTTGTGCGGATCAGGAGAACAATACCGGGGTAAGGCGGAAGGCCGGAGGTCCAAGGCAGGAAGGAATTGGGAATTAGGAAGTCCCTTCTCCGGTCTTCTACCTTCTGCCTTTCAGCCTTCTACCTTTTACCTTCTCTTTATGGCATAAGACGCCAGCACTACCGAGCGCATGGCTTTTTTCTCCTGTCCCTGGCGTGCCACCATTGGCGTTGTGTAATGCCAGAAGGGAAGATAATACGCAGCTACCGAGCAGGGCAGCGAAATAGGAACGCCCTGGTTCAGGTGGTAATCCTTTTCATTGTACAGGAACTGGCTTTCTACGGCGCTGTTGCTGAACATGAAATGAATGTCGATGTACCCGTTTCTTATACCATTTAGACATTATCCGCAGGCCTTGCTTCGGAGTCTCCGTAGGTGGAAGCGTTCCTGGGGTTAACCGCCAGGACGCCAAGACGCGAGGAGATTTCACGCACTTGTCCCGCAGCAGGCGGGAAAGGCGCAAAGGAAAGGCAAAGAAATGGTCGCCTGAACCGCACTCTTTCTCTTTCTGTTTCTTTGCCTTTCCTTTGCGCTCCTTCGCGTCCTTCGCGTCTTGGCGGTTAAACCAGGAAAACTTACCCTACGGAGATTTCGAAGCAAGGGCCTGTGAATAATGTCTAAAGGGTATTAAATGCTCCTGCTCGGGATGGTGGTCATTGTGCGGACTGACGTAATCCCCCGGCTCATAGCACAGCACCTGCATGCTGGGCCGTGCATACAATGAAAAGCCCGTAATCCTTTCCGCCCATTGCTTCAGGTTGGATGATTGGAGGAATTCCACCAGTCCCTATCTGCCTTGCTGCATTGTAGCCGCCGGAACGGCCGTTGTTAAGCATAAGCGAGCCGTTGCGAATTACCTTTCCCAGCTTTTCCGTGTAGTTCCTGCGCAGGTTCTTTATGGCATCCTTTGGAATGGGGATGTCAATCCGCCTGATGTGCGGCAGCAGGAAGTCGTTGAATACATTAATGATCTCGCCGGCCCTGGCCCTGGCACCCGCATCGGGGAAAAACAGGAGGCGCGGTCGCGTTCCGTCAGCTCCCCTTGTGGCGCAACATCTTTCACCAGGTTGTCGAAATAGGTAAATACGAGGTTACTGTTTCCATAAAATGGTTGATAAGAAGTATACAGATACTCGTTGCGGCGGCGAGGGGCGTTCAAATATATTAAGCAGCAGATGTGCCGGCAACCGTATTAACACGGGAACAGGCTTCTCGTTTGCACATAACTACCCGCATGGCTGGACGGAATAAAAAAAGGTAATCCTTTGGAGAATTACCTTGGTTATATTCAGTTTCCTTTAGGGAGCCATGTTGGTGTGGATGCTGCGGCCATTGCAGCGGAAGCGGTGCCGCTCCGCGGCGCAGGGCCGTGGGGAATAGCTGTAAGAGCCGTGGGTGAAATGCCCGTCAGCAAATTACTTAACGTGCTTGTTCACCACTTTTGCGAGCTCGAACATGGAGATCTGGTCTTTGCCGAACAGGGGCTTCAGTTTGGAATCGGCATTGATCATCCGCCTGTTGTTCTTGTCCTGCAGGTTGTTCTTCTTGATGTATTCCCAGATCTTTTTTACGATCTCTGTTCTCGGCAGGGGCTTGTTGCCAATCACTTCTGCCATAGTATCGCTGGGCTGAAGGGGAGCCATGAAGGCTGCGTTGGGTTTTCTTGCGCCTTTTTTGGCTGCTGCTTTTTTAGGAGCTGCTGCTTTCTTTGCTGGAGCTGCTGCCTTTTTTGCAGGTGCTGCTTTTTTAGGAGCTGCCTTTTTTGTTGTTGTTGAAGATTTTTTAGCTGCTGCTTTCTTTGCTGCCTTTGCCATAATGTTTGAATATTAAGGGGTTACTAATTAACCTCACTAATTTACACGTATCTGCCAAATACACCTAATTGATTTTTCCCTGATTGTGGATAGCTATTTTAGCAGTGCTCATTCGTGCTTTTTAAAATCCATGTAATGGACTGGAAACCAATGTAATACACCTTATGTGCAGTATGTTGATAAACCAGCCGCAAGTCGCAAGCCGCAAGCCTTAAGTACTAAGTACAAAGTCATTTTATCGGTGCAATCACTCTTGTCTTTATGCCGCTTTTGTCAATTATGTACCATAATAACACGAAGAATTGCACAGCGAAAACTTATGACTTACGCCTTCTGACTTATGACTTACGGCTTCCGACTTAAGACTTACGGCTTACGGCTAATGACTCCGGCTTACGGCTACACTACATCCTTCTCACCCATATATTCCTGAAGCTAAGCGGCTCGCTGGGATCGCCGTGGGACTGAAGGCGGATGGGTGCAGCGCCGTGGGCTTTGTACACCGGTGGCCCTATGTATTCGGTAGTGCCTTTCAACTCAACGCTGTTCTGAATCACCACGCCATTGAAAATTGCGGTTATGCGTGCCGGTGAGCGAAGCGTGCCGTCGGGATTGAAGCGCGGCGCCGTCCAGATAATGTCATACACCTGCCACTCGCCGGGAGGACGCATGGGATTAACCAGTGGGATATACTGCTTGTAAACACTGCCCGCCTGCCCGTTCACGTAAGTAGCATTGTTATACGAATCCATTATCTGCAATTCATAGCCGCCCCCATTGACGGCTGCAAGAAAAACACCGCTGTTACCGCGGGCCTGACCCTTACCAGTAATATGCTCCGGCACGCGCCATTCCAGGTGCAGTTGAAAATCCGTAAAAGAGCTTTTCGTTTGTATATCACCTGTGGACTTGTCCACCTGCATCAGCCCATTCACCACCTTCCACTTTGCAGGCGCAGTAGTATCATTGGAAGAAACCCACTGGTCAAGATTGCTGCCGTTAAAAAGCACTTCCGCATCCGACGGAGGGGAGCAGTTATCCTTCCCCGGCTCAACGATCTTCGGAACAGGAGCCCACACTTCGGTATCCTCGGGCTTTGGTTTCTTTTGGCTGAACATCGTTAATGAAACGAGCAGACAGTTTAGAAGGAAGATTATTCTAAGCATGATGTTGTTCTAGTTTCTGGTTTCTGGTTTGTTGTTTCTGGTTCTTTAGGTACAATTTCTCCGCCTCGAATTTTTAACCGCAAAGAATACGCAAAGAAGCGCAGAGGAGGAGTATTACAACCTCAGACTCGTCCGTGGACCGTGGACTGTGGACCGTGGACTCTCTCAAAGCTTCCTTATCCTGATATTCCTGAACCAAACTTCATCATCATGGTCCTGAAGCGCAATTTTTCCCTTGTTGTATTTTCCAAAGCCCGGCATGTCCTTGAATTTGCTGACGGAGACCATCTTTTTCCAATTATCATCCCACATGGTGGTGGAAAGAGTGTGCTGGCCATTCATGTAGAAATCCAGCTTGCCCTTGTTGGCAACGATCTCCACGGCATTCCATTCACCCGCAGGCTTTACTACTTCCTTTGCAGCCAGCAGGTCGTAAAGATCACCGGCGCGGTGGGTGTAGTATTTGGCATCGGGGTGGCCGGGCTGCACGGGTGAGCCGTTGTCCAGCACCTGCATCTCGGGACCGGTTTGCCAGGGATACTGGTAGGTGGACGATTCGTTGATGTAGAAGATGATACCGCTGTTGCCCTTCGGGGCGATCTTCCATTCCAGCTTCAGGTGAAAATTGTCGTACTCTTCATTGGTCACGATATCTCCTCCCTCGCCGGGCGTCTGCTTCTTCACCGAAGGGTCGAAGTGGAGCACGCCGTCTTCGGCTTTCCAGGCCTTGCCTGCGGTTGATTTACCGTAGCCGTGCCAGCCCGAGGTTGATTTACCGTCGAAGAGGCTGATCCATTCCTTGCCTTCCGCTGTGTTGTCTGATTGGCTCATGTTTCTGTTGTTGGAAGTATGGCAGGCCAGCAGTACGATGGCCAGCAAATAAAAAGACAGTTTGGGCATATTATTCTTTTAAG
>DASWNB010000558.1:0-4574 GCA_036399455.1 Flavisolibacter sp.
GGCCATCCGGAACATCTTCGGATCCACTTCAAGCCCTTTGGGAACGACGCCCCTGCGGTTCTCATAACGGCTGATCAGTATCATGCCTATTACCGCAATGACAAACACAAAGCCCATCCTGTCAAGGAATGGTATTTCGTAGATCGTTCCGCCACCGGAGTAAGTCTGCGTCTGCCCGTTCCCGTCTGTTACCGGTACGGCAAAACCAAGCGGCGACAGGAACTGCAGGTTGACGAATTGCGGCAGGAATTTAAAGAGCACCGACAGTGCAAAGCCGCCGATAGTAGCAAACAGCGCAGCGTTCGAAGTAGTTTTCTTCCAGAAGAAACCAAGCAGGAACATGGCCAGGATGCCCGGGCTTACAAAGCCGGTATATTCCTGGATGAATTCAAAGCCGCCTTTCTTGTCGATGCCGAGGAAGGGCGCAATAAGAACAGCTATCAGCATGGAAACCACAACGGCAATACGGCCGATAGATACCATCTTCTCTTCACTGGCTTCGGGGTTGATCTTTTTCTTGTAGATATCCAGCGTAAAGATGGTGGCAATACTGTTCGCCTTACCCGCCAGCGAGGCCACGATGGCGGCGGTGAGGGCAGCGAAGGCCAGGCCTTTCAGACCGGCAGGCAGCAGGTTCAGCAGAACGGGATAAGCCCTGTCCTGCACCGGCTGCCCGGCTTCGTTGATGGCGTTATAGAGGTTCACATTATCAACGGTCACGTTCTCCTTGTACAGCACATAGGCCGCAATACCCGGCAGCACCACGATCACCGGCATGAGAAGCTTCAGGAAGGCGGCAAACAGGATACCCTTGCGGGCCGTCGGCAGGCTGGCGCCCAAAGCCCGCTGGGTGATGTACTGGTTACAGCCCCAGTAGTTCAGGTTCACTATCCACATACCGCCGATCAGTACCGTTAGGCCGGGAAGGGAAATGAAGTTGGGGTTGTTCTGGTCAAAGACCATGTGGAAGTGATCGTCGGCTTTTGTGGTGAGCTGGCGGAAGCCTTCCACCATGCCGTTGCCGCCGGCGTTTTCGGCCACAAGGTCAAGGGCGATGTAGGTTGTGGCCAGGCCGCCTATAATGAGCACCAGCACCTGTATCACGTCCGTATACCCGATCACCTTCATGCCCCCAAGCGTGATGATGAGGGCAAAGACGGCAAGGAAGATCATACAGGTGGTTATCGGTATCCCCGAAATGCTGTTGATGGCCAGCGACCCCAGGAACAGGATCGAGGTCAGGTTCACCACCACGTAAAGCAGCAGCCAGAACACGGCCATGATCATGGCCACGGTCCCGTTGTACCGCTGGTGCAGGAACTGCGGCATGGTGTATATCTTGTTCTTCAGGTAAACGGGGATGAAGAAGATGGCCACTACGATCAGCGTGGCCGCCGCCATCCATTCGTACGTGGCGATGGCAAGGCCCATCTTGAAGCCGTTGCCGCTCATGCCGATAAACTGTTCGGCTGAAATGTTGGATGCGATCAGCGAGGCCCCGATCGCCCACCAGGTAAGTGAGCCTTCCGCCAGGAAGTAATCATGCGATGCCGATACGGACGATTTTTTCCTTCTGTGGTAAACATAGTATCCGTAACCTGCTACAACGATAAAATAGAAAATGAAAACGATGTAATCGTACTGTTGCAACCTGCCCATAGCTCTGCTTTAAGTAGTTGTTTGGTATAATGTAGAGCCTAAATATATCGATTAATAATATTTTCCAGCCATTCCTGGCGGCCGCTTTTTACTTCGGGCTCCCCGTTCTCCATGGCATACTGCCTCAGGTCTTCCAGCGAAAGCCTGCCCTGCTCGAATTCTTTACCCGCCCCGCTGTCGAAGCTGGAATAGCGCTCCTTGCGGAATTTCCTGTACTCCGACTTCTGCAGCACGTTGTCGGCAACGATCAGCGCACGGGCAAAGCAGTCTATGCCGCCGATGTGTGCATGGAAAAGGTCCTCGGGGTCGGTGGAGTTGCGGCGGATCTTGGCGTCGAAGTTGATGCCGCCGCCCTGGAAGCCGCCTGCCTCAAGGATCACCAGCATGGCCTCGGTGAGCTCGTTGATATTGTTGGGGAACTGGTCGGTATCCCAGCCGTTCTGGTAGTCGCCGCGGTTGGCGTCTATGGAACCCAGCACACCGGCATCGGCAGCTACCTGCAATTCATGCGAGAAGGTATGCCCGGCCAGCGTGGCGTGGTTTACTTCGATGTTGATCTTGAAATCATCCAGCAGGTCGTACTGGCGCAGGAAGCCGATCACGGTTTCGCAGTCGTAGTCGTACTGGTGCTTGGAAGGCTCGGCGGGTTTCGGCTCGATAAAGAAGGTTCCCCTGAAGCCGTTCTTTCTTGCATAATCTTTCGCAGCATGGAGGAAGCGGGCAAAATGCTCTTTCTCCCTTTTCATGTTGGTGTTGAGGAGCGACATATAGCCTTCCCTTCCGCCCCAGAACACGTAGTTCTCTCCGCCCAGCTCGATGGTGGCATCGAGGGCAGCCTTTACCTGCGCACCGGCATGGGCCAGCACGTGGAAGTCGGGGTTGGTGGCGGCGCCGTTCATGTAGCGCCTGTGCGAGAACAGGTTGGCGGTGCCCCACAGCAGCTTTATGCCGGTATCCTGCTGCTTTTGCTTCAGGTACCCGGTGATGGCCTGCAGGCGTCTTTCGTTCTCGTGAATGTCATCTGTATATTCAACCGCGTCCACATCGTGGAAGCAGTAGTAAGGAAGTCCAAGCTTGGTAAGGAACTCGAAGGCCGCATCGGCTTTGGAGTAAGCCTTGTCCAGGGGGTCGGAGTAGTCGTCCCAGGGAAAGACATGTGTTGGCGAGCCAAAGGGATCGGAGCCGTTAGCGGTGAATGAATGCCAGTAGGCGCAGGCAAGGCGCAAGTGGTCCTTCATGGTCTTTCCCGCCACTACCCTGCTCTCGTCATACCAGCGGTACGCCAGCGGGTTGTCTGTTTCCTGTCCTTCAAATTTGATCTGCGGAATGTTCGCGTAATAGGTTCTTTGTTTTAGTGCTACTGTCATTGTATTTTGGTTTTTTCCGGTTCAGGCGCTTACTATCTGGTTCACTTCACAGGCTTTCTGTAGCTGCGCCTCCAAAAGATATTTCCATTCTCCGTATAAAGAGTTATAAGTTTCCCCGTTTGCAGGTTCAATTATTTTCAGCGGCCTGCGCTGCGCAAAGGCCGATGAATGATCCTTGTATATGCCCGCGCCGATGCCTGCTCCCAGCGCAGCGCCCACGCTTCCATCCGCCTGGTACAGCTCCACGGGAACACCGGTGGCGTTTACAAAAGATTGGGCGAACACGCTGCTCAGGAACATATTCGCCTTCCCTGCACGGATGATGCCCGGCTCCATGCCGTTCTCCCGCATGATGTCCAGCCCGTAGCGGAAAGAGAATGCGATCCCTTCCTGCGCAGCCCTTACAAGATGTCCCGCCGAATGAATGTTGAAGTCGAGGTTGTGCACGTGCGCCCCAACGGTCCTGTTGCCCAGCATACGCTCGGCGCCGTTGCCAAAGGGCAGCATCATCAGTCCTTCCGAGCCCGCAGGCACCTGCGAAGCTGAGGTGTTGAGGCTTTCGTAGCTGTGCTGCGCTCCTATCGTGTTCCTTACCCAGCGGTTGAAGATGCCCGCGCCGTTGATGCAAAGCAGCACGCCGATGCGGTTCCTGTTCCTTTCGTGGTTTACGTGGGCAAAGCTGTTGATGCGTGATTGCGGATCGTAGTTCAGGCCGTCGCTGATGCCGTAGATAACGCCCGATGTTCCCGCGGTGGCCGCCACTTCGCCGGGCCGCAGCACGTTCAGCGAAAACGCGTTGTTGGGCTGGTCGCCTGCCTTGTAGCCAACGGGTATGCCGGGAGCCAGGGAAAGGCGTGCCGCCACATTCTCCCTCAGTTGGCCGTGAGACGAGAAAAGCGTTTGTATACGTGGGATAAAGCTGCTTTCAAAACCAAAGTATCCCATCACCTCCTCCGAAAGCCTGTGCTCCCTGAAATCCCAGAAGATGCCTTCGGACAGGGCCGATGCGGTGGTTGTAGTTTCGCCGGTCAGCTTCATGGCAATGAAGTCGCCGGGGAGCATCACCTTGTCTATGCGCTCGTATATTTGGGGCTCGTTTTCCTTTACCCAGGCCAGCTTGCTGGCGGTAAAGTTGCCGGGAGAGTTCAGCAGGTGCAGCAGGCATTGCTCCTCTCCCATACCGGCAAAGGCTTTCTCGCCGATCGGAATGGCGCGGCCGTCGCACCAGATGATGGAATTGCGCAGCACCTTCTGCTCCTTATCCACAAGCACCAGGCCGTGCATCTGGTAAGCGATGCCGATGGCGGCAATGTCTTTCGGATCGTAATTATTTCCCGAGTTGCATTTGAGGATGGCCTGCTTTACATGCTCCCACCAAAGGTCGGGGCTTTGCTCCGCCCAGCCCTGCTGGGGAGTGATGATGTCCACTTCGGTTTCCGGGTATTGAGCGGAGGCAATGCATTGCTGCGTGTACGCATCAACTACCGAAACCTTGATGGACGAAGTGCCGAGATCGATTCCTAGTAATAGCATGTGGCGATTAATCTT
>DASWNB010000559.1:0-2694 GCA_036399455.1 Flavisolibacter sp.
ATAGGCTTGCTGATGTCGCTCAACGGGCTTCTTATCTTTTTGGTGGAGATGGTGCTGGTGTACAAGCTGGAAAACCGGAAAAGCGCATTTTACTACATCACCATTGGCACCCTTCTGATCGGCGCCTCCTTTCTGATGCTGAACATAGCTCCCGTGCTTTGGGCGGCGCTGGCCGCCATGCTGGTGGTAACGCTGGGAGAGATGCTGCTCTTTCCCTTCATCAACAACTTCTGGGTGGCCCGGAGCAACGAGTGGAACCGCGGGCAGTACGCCTCCGTTTATACGATGGCTTTTGCCGCGGCGCATGTGCTGTCGCCCACTTTCTCCGCCTCCATTTCCGACAATGCAGGATTTTCTTACCTGTGGATCGTAGATTTCATTATCTGCGGCCTGGCAACGCTTGGATTTATTCACCTAAAGAAAAAGATTTCAGCCCATGAGCGAGTTTAACCGCATCGTCCAGATCCGCTGGTCCGACCTCGACCCCAACTTCCACCTGCGCCATTCCGTGTACTACGACTGGGGAGCCTGGTGCCGAGTAGAGTTCCTGAACCTTTACGGCCTCACCGCCGATGTAATGACAAGACTAAAGTTCGGCCCCATCCTTTTCCGGGAAGAATGCATTTTCCGCCGCGAGATCCGCTCCGGCGACGAGGTAAGCATCAACCTCCAGATCATCCGCTCCAGGCGCGACTTCTCCCGCTGGAGCATCCGCCACCACATCACTAAAAACGGCGACACTCTTGCTGCCATCCTTACCGTCGACGGCGCCTGGCTCAACGTCATCGAGCGCAAGCTCGCCACCCCGCCGCAGGAGGTCTTTGATGTCTTTGATAAAATGCCGAGGGCAGAAGAGTTTGAATGGCAATAGGGAAGCTTCTAGCTGTTAGCTGCGAGCTGTGAGTTTGTGCACGTACAGCCTGTTAGCATACGTTACTTTGAACGATGATGTCGTTGGAGAAGCTGTTAGCCGATAGCTGTTGGCTGTTAGCAGTGAAGATAAAATGACAGTGATCTCCTGCAAATTCATGTTAGTTAGTAAACTGCTGCCCATCAGCCAAATATTCACAAGCCACCTGCTAACCACTATCAGCAGAGGCCCTGCGTTCTGCGGTGAATGAAGAATCTTCTTTGGATAACCCCTCACTTAATAGGCTGTACGTGCACAAGCTCGCAGCTGAAACGAATCATCAATAAGAAACGTACGCTAAATAGTAGACCGTGATCTGCTAAAAGCTAAAAGCTAAAAGCCAACAGCTATCAACTATCCGCCATCAGCTTTATCAATTCCGGGTTATTACTCGCATAGCTGTTCAATAATGTGCGGATGAAACTATTATCCTTATACGGCTGGATGTAGCTGCTGATGGCTTCCTGGGAGATGGTGTCGAAGTTGCGGGGGAGATAGCCCATGCCGAAGAAGCTGCCTTTTACTACCATGATGCAGGAAAGCTCTTCTCCGGTAAGGCCCTTGTCCAGCACAACATAGGAAGGCTTTTTGGTGAGCGAGGCTATGGCCTGGAGAATTCTTTCGTTATAGGCGGCGGGTGCTTCCTTTTTCTCGCAGGCGCCGTAGCAGTGCTCTTCGACCATGCCCACGCAGGGATCGTTGCCGGTTTGCATGAAGCAAAGCTTGGGGCAGAGGGTATATTCCTTCATCAGTTTGCGCAGCACGCCGTGGCCGTCCACCTTGTAGTGAAAGGTATAGATGGGATTTGAATTTCTACGGTTCTTTTCAATGGCGAGGCGCATGTAGCCGTTCTGGTCCTCGTACACGAAAATCCCGAATACTTCTTCCTGCCGCTTTTGCGAGGTGTTGAACACGGGCCACAGCTTCCTGATTTCGGTGGATTCCAGTATGGCGGCCATCAGTTCGGTAGCGGTTGACTGGAAGGTGATGCCGTACGTGTTCCTTACGAAGTTCTGTTTCTGGCGGCTGTCCGAATTGTTGCTGAAATGGCTGTTCACGCGGCTGCGGATGTTCTTGGCCTTTCCTACATAGATCACCTTTCCCTTCTGGTCGTGGAAATAATACACGCCGGGGGTGCGGGGCAGTGCATCAAAATGGCTTTGCGGCACATTGGGAGGCAGCGCCTGCTCTTTGGAGTTGCGGTGCAGGCTGGAGCTAATGGCGTCTTTGGTATCGTTGTCGAGCAGTTTTTTAAAGAGAACCACGGTAGCCTGTGCGTCGCCGCCGGCGCGGTGGCGGTTCACAATCTCTATGTCCAGCGAGTGGCAGAGGTTGCCCAGGCTGTAAGAGGGGAAGCCGGGGAAGATCTGTCTTGCGAGCCGTATGGTGCACAGCTTCTTTGCATTAAAGCTGTAGCCGCAATGCTCCAGGTGCGCCCTTATAAAAGAATAATCGAAATTAACGTTGTGCGCCACGAATACATTGCCCTGGAGCATGGTAAATACCTTTTCAGCTATTTCTTCAAAGGAAGGAGCATCCTGCACCATTTCGTTGGTAATGCCGGTAAAGGCCTGTATATAGCGGGGAATGTTCTGGTGCGGGTTCACCAGGGTTTCAAACTGCTCCACGGTTTTCTCGCCGTCAAACACCTGTATCGAGATCTCGATGATGCCGTTTGCCGCGGCATAACCGCCTGTGGTCTCTATGTCAACAATGGCGTAAGTCACTCCTGGAGTATTTTTGGCGTTGAAAGGGCACCGAAGTTCTAAAATTTTTAGTAATGC
>DASWNB010000560.1:0-2090 GCA_036399455.1 Flavisolibacter sp.
CTGTTGAAGTAAAACTCACCGGCAGAGCGATAAGGAAGGAGAACCGGAGCTTCTCTCTTTACTGCCATCACCTCGGCAGATTTCTGAAAACCCATCGAGTTCCACTGAATGAGCCCCTGTCCCATATTGACGGCAAAATCACCCAGGGCCAGCGTCTTTATCCTGCCCTGCTGCGCCACAAAAAAATGAAAAGAATAAAAATCAAATCCCTTTGATGTTCCCTTAAAAAACTGTTCTCCGGCATCTTTTTCGGCCGTAAAGCCATACTGCACCAGGCTTTTATAACGGGCACGGAATTGCAGCAGCAGGTGGTTCCTGTCACCCAGGTAGCCATTGCTTATGCCCTGCTCATAACCCTTTGCTCTTTCAAGCACCCGCGAGGCACGGAAGAAGAGCTGCTTTTCCGCCTTCCTCACAGCAGACGCCAGGCCTTCCCCGAATGCAGCCGTATCATCTACCCGTATATAGGGCAGCAGCCTTTTTATGGTAGCCAAGTCCCAGAACGGAACAGCCTGGAGTTCGTACACCGACAGGAGTTTGCCTAGTAAAACCCCGTACTGGAGAAAGTGATGGACCTGTAGGGCTGAAAGCAAGCCTAATGAGCGAAGCTCGTCCTCCCCGGCTTCGTTAAGGTTCAGGGGGTGTTTCCAGAAGTGCTCCCATTGACTGCTCATCGCCAGGTCGTCTTCCTGCCCTTCTCCCGCCTGTGCGGCCAGGTCCTCCAACTGCTGCCGGGTGGCTTCGTGTATTTCCTGTGCAGGCAGCCGGCTGAAAGCCAGAAGTATATATATTATAAGGAGAAGCGGTTTCATTGGCCTTGGTTGAATGGATAGTGAATAAGAAAGCCGGGAGTAAGCCCTGCCTGAGGGTGCAGGGAAGCTGTTGCATCCACCCTGAGCAGGCCCAGCCGGATGCCCGCACCCAGGCAGAAGGTGGAGGAAGAGGAGGCCAGTCCCGCCCTGGCCAGAAAGCGTTCATGGAAGGCGTACTGCAACCCCGCACGAAAATCAACCGGCTGGCTTTCTTCCTTACATAATTCAAAGCCCATGTAAAGCTTTCCAGAAGGATCGAAGCCGAGACCAAGAGAATAGACTGCGGGTAAACGCTCGGCCCTGTTCTTCCCCAGCCATACTCCGGCAGGATTATAGGCATTGAAGCCAAGACTCCACTGGTCCGCAAGCCGGTAAAGAAAGCCTGCTTCTGCAGTTATGGCCGAGGCTCTACCGTATCCGGGCATATTTATATGATATAAATGAAACTGTACGCCTGACTTTAATCTTTCGCCCAGGCTGCGGGCATAGGCAAGGGTGCAGGAAGTTTCCCGGTAAAGGCTTCCTCCAAACAAATCGGCCCTAAGACCAAAGCTGCCCCCGGCGGCAGGCAGTACAAGCGCCAGGCTGTAAAAGGTGAGGTCCTGCAACAGGAACCGGCGTTCTCCGTATGTCGCTACAGAGAATTTTTTCAACGATGCCAGCGCGGCGCTGTTCGCTGCAAACGAAAACGCATCCGCCTGAAGGGAGCTGTAGCCGGTGAGCTTCGGGTAAAGGCTGGATGGTGGAAGCCGGAGGGCCTGCGCTGTTGCCGGCAAAGAACAGCACAGGAAAAGCAGCCGTAGAAGAGCTTTGGGTTTCATGGCTGCAACCTAACTCCTGACGAATTGCTGTCCATGTGAAAAAAAACAATTGATTCTGTGGCTTTACCTTTGCGCCATGCAAATTTTAAATGGAAAGGAAGCATCACAGGCGATCAAGGATTCATTGAAGCTGGAAGTGGCCCAATTGGCAACGCGGGGCAAGCCCGTACCCCACCTCGCCGCCATCCTGGTAGGCAACAACGGAGCAAGCGAGACCTATGTGGCATCTAAAGTAAAGGCCTGCGAGGAAGTAGGATTCAAATCAACCCTCATCAGGCTGGAGGACCATATTTCTTCGCTTAAGCTGCTGGACATCATTGCCGGGCTTAATACCGACCCCGAGGTAGATGGCATTCTGGTTCAGCTTCCGCTGCCGGACCATATTTCACCCGATGTGGTGATCAACGCCATCGATCCAAGCAAGGACGTGGACGGCTTTCATCCAAATAACGTAGGC
>DASWNB010000561.1:0-2644 GCA_036399455.1 Flavisolibacter sp.
GCCTGGTTCATCAAAACCACCGCCGTAAGGGACAGAATGGTGGAGCTGAACAAGACCATCAACTGGAAACCCGCCAGCACCGGCACAGGCCGCTTTGGCAACTGGCTGGAGAACATGGTGGACTGGAACCTGAGCCGCAGCCGCTACTGGGGCACCCCCCTGCCCATCTGGAGAACAGAGGACGGCTCCGAGGAAAAATGCATCGGCTCCATCGAAGAGCTGAACGCTGAAATAAGAAAAGCCAGCGAAGTGCTGGGCGGCGATGTAAACAAAAACTACCTGCACGACGGCATCCTGGACCTCCACAAGCCCTATGTGGACGAGGTGGTGCTGGTATCGGAAAGCGGCAAGCCCATGCACCGCGAGCCGGACCTTATAGACGTATGGTTCGACAGCGGCGCCATGCCTTACGCCCAATGGCATTATCCGTTTGAAGGAAAGGAAAAATTCGGGCAGAGCTTCCCGGCCGACTTCATCGCTGAAGGCGTGGACCAGACCCGCGGCTGGTTCTATACCCTCCATGCCCTGGGTGTCATGCTTTTCGACAGCGTTGCTTATAAAACCGTGGTTTCCAATGGCTTGGTTTTGGATAAGAACGGGAACAAGATGAGCAAGCGCCTCGGCAACGTGGTGGATCCCTTTAAAACCATCCAGGACTTTGGCGCCGACGCCACCCGCTGGTACCTCATCACCAACGCATCTCCCTGGGATAACCTCAAGTTTGACCTCGAAGGCATCCGCGAGGTGCAGCGCAAGTTCTTCGGTACATTATATAATACCTACCAGTTCTTTGGCCTCTACGCCAACGTGGACGGCTTTACCTTTAAGGAAGACTACATACCAGTACAGGAAAGGCCCGAAATCGACCGCTGGATACTTTCTTCGCTACAGACCCTGGTTAAAAAGGTGACGGAAGCTTTTGATGAGTACGAGCCTACCACGGCCGGCCGCCTGGTGGAGGACTTTGTAGACGAGCACCTGAGCAACTGGTACGTAAGGCTTTGCCGCCGCCGCTTCTGGAAAGGCGAGTACGAGCAGGACAAGATAGCTGCTTACCAGACGCTGTACGAATGCCTTGAGACGGTCACCTGCCTGATGGCTCCCATATCACCCTTCTTTAGCGACGAGCTGTTCAGGAACCTGAACGCAGTGACCGGACGCCATTCCGAGGCTTCGGTGCATCATGCCCGCTTCCCGGTATCCAGGGAGGAACTGATAGATACAATGCTGGAAGAAAGGATGCAACTGGCGCAGGACGCTTCCTCGCTCATCCTTTCGCTGCGCAAGAAGGCGAACATAAAGGTGCGGCAGCCCCTGCAGAAGGTGCTGATACCCGTGCTGAACCCCGCCATGGAACAACAATTGCAGAAAATAGAAGATCTGATCAAGGCGGAAGTCAACGTGAAGGAACTGGAATATCTCACGGACACCGAAGGCTTCATTAAGAAGAAGATCAAGCCCAACTTTCAGGCTTTAGGAAAGAAGCTTGGCCCCAGGATGAAGGCAGTTACACAGGCATTGAGCAATTTTAGTCAACACGATATTTCGTTATTTGAAAAAGAAGGCAGATATTCAATCCCGGTTGAGGACGACTACGTAGAGCTTGCTCTAAGCGAGGTAGAGATCAGCAGTGAAGACATACCGGGCTGGTCTGTGGCCAGCAAGGGTCCCTTAACCGTAGCCCTGGATATAAATGTAACACCGGAACTGGTTCAGGAAGGCGATGCGAGAGAATTTGTGAACCGCATTCAAAAAATCCGGAAGGACAGCGGCTTTGACGTTACCGACCGTATAGAGGTAAAAGTGGCAGCCACTAATGGTATAGGCCAGTCATTAGCTAAGTATAATGACTATATTTGCGCCGAAATTCTGGCAGACCGCCTGGAAATCACCTCTGACGTGGATGGTGGCATTGACATAGAAGTTAATGACAATCCGCTGAAAGTCATTGTATTAAAAAAGGGGTAAATATTGTATGGCAACAAAAAAAGGATCACCCAAGAAGGCGGCGCAGGCTGCCAAATCCGCAAAATCCGCCCGGCCCTCCGGCGGCAAGGCTACGGCCACCAAACCCGCTGCCAAAAAAGCTGCTGTAAAAGCTGCTCCCAAAAAAGCCGCGCCTGCTCTTAAAAAAGCAGCCAAAGCAGCACCGGCCCGTAAAGAGGCCAAGCCTGCCAAACCCTTGAAAAAGGCCCCAGCTCCCGTGAAAAAGTCCGCTCCGGCCAAACCCGTTGCCTCAAAACCTGTAGCTTCCAAAGCTCCCGCGTCTAAGGCCCCGGCCCCCAGGCCTGCTCCTGTAAAGGCGGCGCCTGCAAAGGCTGCTCCCCAGAAAGCCGCTGCCGAGCCTGTTAAAAAGCCGGCCGTTGCCGCGCCTACACGGGAGGAAGTAAAGCCGGCCATCAAGCCTATTGAAACACCCGTGGCAAAGCCCGAAAAAAAGGAACCCCCTAAACCCGTCAAGGTGGTGATACCCAAAACATCTACCACCAAGGCCGTTAAATATGAACCCGATTTCACAAGATCAGTATTAGATTCACCACAACATCACGAAAACACCGGCCCTACTATGAGGTATTCAGATTCAGAGCTGACCGAGTTCAGAGAATTGATCCAGAAGAAACTTGACACAGCCAAAAAAGAGCTA
>DASWNB010000562.1:0-7798 GCA_036399455.1 Flavisolibacter sp.
CGTTCTTACCGGATGCCATGAGGGACTGAACCCTGGCGCTCAGCCTTTCGCCTGCGCCGATGCGCTGTATCTCGTAACCCGATTTCTCGTTCACCTTCAGGTCCGGCTGGCTGGTGATGACGATCACGTTGCGTGTATCGATCTCTACGTCGTCTATCTCCAGCTTGGCTCCCAGGAACTTCGGGCTGATAATGGAAAACTGCTGGAGAAAGCTGTTGCCGGAAAAGGGCTGGAGCCCGGCCTTGCGGAACTCGCCGGATATAAACTCCGCAGCCTTGTCCGCGAACGGAGTGCCCGCCTTACGTCCCTGCATCTCGTCCGATGCCAGCACGTTCTCTATCCGCTCTACTTCCTTTGCATTAAGGATAGGGTCTTGACCCTGGGCGCAGGCAGCCGCATTGGCCGCCACAAAAAATAGCAGGAGAAATTTTTTCATGTGGGGGAGGTTTGGAGACGACCGACCACCGACTGTCGTGAATCGTCAATCGTCAATCGTGAATCAGCCGCCTATCGCTTGTCTCTAATCGTTTATCGGTCATCGGTTACCGGTCATCGGTTACCGGTCATCGCTCATCGCCCTAAAGGCTCATCATTTCCTTGAACTTCACTGTTTGCCTGCGGCTTACTTCTATCTTTTCACCGCCCTTCAGCTCCAGCAGGAGGCCGCCGTTGAAGTAGGGCTCTATCTTGTCTATCATGCGCAGGTTGACGATGTGCTTGCGGTTGGCACGGAAGAACACTTTCTCGTCCAGCCTTTCTTCCAGGGCATTAAGCGATTTAAGGATGAGGGGCTTGTTGCCGCCGAAGAACACCTTGGCGTAGTTGCCCACGCTCTCAAACAGGCGTACTTCGCCCAGCTTGACAAACCAGCAGCGTTCACCGTCCTTTACAAACACCTGGTCGTTCTCGCTCAGGATGCTGTTGTTCTCGGTGGTGTAGCCGTTGCGGATCTCACCGCCTGCCGTGCTGCCGGCTCTTTTCAGCTTCTCCACCGCATCGGCCAGGCGGCGGGGCTCCACGGGCTTCAGCAGGTAGTCGAGGGCATTCACCTCAAAAGCCTTCAGGGCGTACTCGTCGTAAGCGGTGGTAAAGATCACCTGGGGAGCGTGGTCCAGCTCAGACAGCATATCGAAGCCGGTCTTGCCGGGCATCTGTATATCCAGGAATATAAGGTCGGGGTTGTGGTTCTCTATCTTTTGCAGGCCTTCGTCGGCGTTGGAGGCTTCATCCACCACTTCTATTTCGGGGAAGTCCTGCAGCAGCTTGCGCAGTTCCGAACGCGCCAGGCGCTCGTCGTCAATGATAATGGCTTTCATTATAGCATGTTAATTTAAAGGTATGGGGATCAATACTTTTGCTTCCACCAGGTCGGGGTCTACCTGGGCTATCTGGAACTTGGCCTTTTCGCCGTAAAGCAGTTGAAGGCGGTCTCTTGTGCTGGACAGCCCGAAGCCCGAGGAGTTGGCTCCGCCGTTCAGGTGGCCGGTATTCTGTACGGCCAGCTCGTGGTAGTTGCCGCGGAAATCGGAAACGATTTTTACCATGCCGCCCTTTATCTGCTTGCTGATGCCGTGCTTGATGGCGTTCTCCACCAGTGTTTGCAGCATCATGGGAGGCACCTGCTGCTCCAGCGTTTCCTCGTCCACCTCGTACTCTACCTGCAACCTGTCCTCGAAGCGCATGTTCTCCAGCGCCAGGTAGTCCTTTACGATCTTCAGCTCGTCGGAAAAGCTGATGGTTTCGCCTTTCTCGGCCTTCAGGCTGCTGCGCAGGATGTTGCTCAATTCGGTAACCGCCCTGCGGGCTCTTTGGGGGTCTTCGTCGATAAGGGCCCTGATTCCGTTTAGGGCATTGAAGATAAAGTGGGGGTTGATGTGTGCCTTGATGGTCTTCAGTTCCAGCTCTTTTACCAGCGCTTCCAGCTTGATGGTGTCCATCTGCTGCTTGCGGCTCTTTTTTACAAAATGGTATATGAAGTAGATGGCGTTCCAGATAATATACAGCGACAGGAAGGAACCGAAGTTGGAATAAAACAGTTCCTTGTAGGGATAAGGCTCGCCTTCGGTGTTGGTGCGAAGGGTGTACATGTATTCGAAGGGCGTGACCGCGGTGGCCGCCAGCAGCGCAAAGGTGATAATGAGAATGGTGAAGCGGATCACCTGCTGCTGTATGCTCCTCATCAGCAGCGCCGAGCTGCGGATAACTTCCCGCATGATATGGGAGAACAGCAGGCCCATTTCCATGAAGAACAGCAGGCGCTGGAAGGACTTGATGTTATAAGCTTGGAATATAAATAGGACCAGGCCGATGTTGATGAGAGCGAAAGCGCCCCACCCGGCGGACTGAAAAGCCCAATATTTTGACATTTTGATCTTAGGCATTCTGTAAAGCTAAACCCCTTTATGGCAGGGAATTACCGTAAATATACCAGTGGAAGATATGTTTTACAAATGGAAGAACTACCCCTCCACAGCGGTAAAATGCGCTATAATCGTGCAAAACTGGCAATAACGCCGATATTTACCTAACTTCATCACAAATCCGTTACCAGTGAAAACAACACCACCCTATGTTGTTGCTTTGCTGCTCGTCCTGCTGGGCTTCGCCCGCCCCGCCTCCTCTCAGGGAAGAGTGGTGATCAACGAATATATGCCTTGGACGCTCAACGGCTGCGGCGCTACCGCCGAGTTCGTTGAACTGATGAATTTCGGTCCCGGCCCCATAGACATCAGCTGTTATATAATTACCGACGGCGACTACTCCATAACCATTCCCGCCACTACCATACTTCAGCCGGGGGACTACTATGTAATTGCAGGCCGTAGCGTCATCAACCATCCCTGCGCCAATATCGACAGCACCATACATGTAGACCTGAACTGGAATAACTGCGGCTGTACAAGCGGGCCCATCCCCACCACCGGCGATGGCCTGTTTACGGACGGCGGCTCGGCCAACGAGCAGGTAGTGCTCCTGGACCCCAACCTTAACGTAGTGGATGCCGTAGTGCGGAGCTTCCCCGTAGAGCCTTCATCGCTCATTACCACCGCTTTTATGGATGAATGCCCGGCCAAGCAATTTGACCTGGACCTGATGAATGTGCATTACGAAACACTCGGCATGTCCACCGGACGCGGCAACAGCTTTGCCCGCCGCCTGGACGGCGACTGCGGCTGGGTAAAGGACCCGCAGCAGAGCGGCAACGCCACCAACAATACTCCCGGCGAGCTTTCCGACATATCCTACCAGCTTACCGTTGTAACGGCCATGGACTGCGATTCCAACCACGGCAGCATAGACGTGTACGTGGACATAGCCAGCTATGACAACGTATTTCCCATGAACTACACCATAGCTTTTGATGCGGACCGGAACGGGATCTTCGACTTCGCCGATACCTATACTTACGGGGTGGACAGCACCCCGCCATCCATTGCCATCATGGGGCTGCCGCTGGGCCGCTACCGTCTTACGGTGGCATCGGTGAACGGCTGCTATCTCAGGACTTTTGAATTCAACATACTGGAATGTGTAGCCGTGCTGCCTTCGGGCCTTGTATATTTCAAGCTGAAGGAAAAGAACAGCCGCCAGAGTGTCTTTGAATGGCTGATCTCCGAAACGGAAACCCTGCAATCGGTGCAACTGGAAAAGAGCGGGGATGGCATGAATTATATCTCCCTTTCTCCCGTACCAACACAGGGACTGACCGGCGCCCGTATGTTTACCCAGGCCATTCCGGCCGATGAAAAGGCCAGCTTCTACCGCTTGCGCATGACGGATAGATCAGGCAAATCCACCTTCTCCCCCGTTCTCAGGACGGCCCAGGGCCTCAAGGCCGAAGCCATCTGGCCCAACCCGGCCGGCAGCCTGGTACAGGTAAGCCTTTGGTCGCCGGGAGCCAGGAAGGTGGTTTACAGCGTGCATGATGCCTCGGGTGCTGCGGTGCTTTCGGGCGCTGCCAGCCTCAATGCCGGGGACAACAGGCTGTCGCTTCCCGTGCAGAAACTGGCCAAAGGTATATACCAGGTGATGGTGAAAGATGTACAGCGAGGAGAGCAACCAATTTCATTGAGGTTTGTTAAGCATTGACGGAAACGCCTTAAATGCGGAAAAAGTGAATAATTTTACAGCTCAAAATACCCCTGATGCAAATAACTGCCGGGCCTTTACTGCAGGCGATCAACTCTCCTGCTGACCTGAAGAACGTACCCAAAGAAAAACTTTACCAGGTTTGCGACGAGCTGCGCCAGTATATTATTGATGTGGTAAGCGTTCACGGCGGGCACTTTGCCGCCAGCCTGGGAGTGGTAGAGCTTTCGGTAGCCTTGCATTACATCTATAACACACCATACGACCAACTGGTGTGGGACGTAGGCCACCAGGCTTACGGGCACAAGATCCTCACCGGCCGCAGGGACGAGTTCATCAGCAACCGCAAATACAAAGGCCTGAGCGGGTTCCCCAAAAGAAGCGAAAGCCAGTACGATACCTTTGGCGTGGGACATTCCTCCACCTCCATTTCCGCCGCACTGGGCATGTCGATGGCTGCCAAGTATAAGGGTGAGAACGACCGCAAATGCGTGGCCGTCATCGGCGATGGCTCCATGACCGCGGGTATGGCCTTCGAAGCCATGAACCATGCAGGCGTTGCCGATACCGATGTGCTCATCATCCTGAACGACAACTGCATGAGCATCGACCCCAACGTGGGCGCCCTCAAGGAATATCTTACCGACATTTCAACTTCCTATACTTACAACAAGCTGCGCGATGATATCTGGAACCTCATGGGCAAGCTGCCCATAGGCAAAAGATTCACCCGAGACATGGCCAGCAAGCTCGAAGCCAGTGTCAAAGGTCTTGTCAGTAAAAGCAGCAACCTTTTCGAATCGCTCAACATCCGCTACTTCGGTCCCATCGACGGACACAATATCACCAAGCTGGTAGACACGCTCAAAGACCTGAGAAACATTCCCGGTCCCAAGCTCCTGCATATCGTTACCGTAAAAGGCAAGGGCTATGCGCTGGCCGAAAAGGACCAGACCAAGTGGCATGCTCCCGGCCTGTTCGACAAGATCACCGGCGAGATATACAAAAAGAAATTCGAGATTCCCCAGCCGCCCAAGTACCAGGACGTATTCGGGCATAGCATCATCGAGCTGGCGGAACAGAACGATAAAATATTCGGCATCACTCCCGCCATGCCCAGCGGCTCTTCGCTCAAGTTCATGATGGAGAAGATGCCCAACCGCGCCTTCGACGTAGGCATCTGCGAGCAGCATGCCGTCACCCTCAGCGCCGGTATGGCTACGCAGGGAATGAAGGTGTTCTGCAACATCTATTCTTCCTTCATGCAAAGGGCCTACGACCAGGTGGTGCACGACGTAGCCATACAGAAGCTGCCCGTGATCTTCTGTCTTGACCGTGCCGGTCTTGTTGGCGAAGACGGCCCCACCCACCACGGCGCTTACGATATTCCTTATTTCCGCTGCATTCCCAACATGATCATCAGCGCCCCGATGAACGAGGCCGAACTGAGAAACCTGATGTACACGGCGCAATTGGAAAGCACCGATCTTCCCTTTGTTATCCGCTATCCCCGCGGCGAAGGCATGATGCCTGAATGGAAAAAGCCTTTCGAGGAAATACAGATCGGCAGGGGAAGAAAGCTGAAGGACGGCAAGGACATCGCTATCCTCACTTTCGGTCATCCCGGCAACTTTGCCGCCGCCGCCATCCGCGAACTGAAAGCCGACGGCCTCAATCCCGCCCATTACGATATGCGTTTTGCCAAGCCTTTGGATGAAGAGCTGCTCCACGAAGCCTGCCGCCGCTACGACAAGCTTATTACCGTGGAAGACGGCACCGTTACCGGCGGCTTTGGCGGCGCCATAGCCGAATTCCTGGCACAGCACCGCTACAAAAACGATCTCCGCATCCTCGGCATCCCCGACCGCATAGTAGAGCATGGCACCCTCAAGGAGCTCCACCGCGAATGCGGCTACGACGCGCAGGCAATTGCCAATTCGGTAAGAGAGATGATGAGGGAAGACGTAGAAGTAGTTTCTGGTTTATAGTTTCTTGTTTCTGGTTGGGTAACCGGTAAGCGACCACCGACCACCGACCACCGATGTCTTCGTGCTTTGTGCGTCCTTCGTGCCCTGGTGACTTCGTGGTTCCTTATGGAAAAATAAGTTCCCTGCATCTCGTTCGACATGAAGAAAAAACTGCTGCTCGTTTTCATTATTCTTCTCCTTGCAGCGGCTGCCGCTTACTACCTGGTGCCGCGTTATACGAATACTTATATTCCCATTAAGGCACGGCCGGTAAGCAGGGAAAAAAAGGATCTTCAGTTCATTAAATTAAAATCGCAGGCCGCCGACCTGAAAAGATATGCAAGGGAAAAGCGGCTTTCCACCGAGTACTGTTTTTTGATAGACATGAGCCTTCCCAGCGGCCGCAAGCGTTTTTTCGTATACGACCTGCTGAAGGATACGGTCATCAACTCGGGGCTTGTGGCGCATGGCAGTTGCAATACCGCTTTCCTTGAAGCCGCCCGTTTTTCCAATACCGTAGGAGCAGGCTGCAGCTCGCTGGGCAGGTACAAAGTGGGCTATGCCTATAATGGTAATTTCGGGAAAGCGTACAAGCTGTATGGACTGGACAGCGCCAACTCCAACGCCTTTGAGCGTTTTGTGGTCCTTCATTCCTACGAATGCGTACCGGATTACGAAATCCATCCCCAGCCCGTCTGCAACAGCCTTGGCTGCCCCATGGTTTCGCCTAATTTCCTTAATGAGCTCGAAGCTCTTATTGATCGTTCACCGAGGCCGGTGCTGCTGTGGATCTTTTGACGTGAATGGTCAACGGTGAATCGTGAATAGAATTCTTAGGCGCATCATTCCTGGCGTCTTGGCGTTCTGCGGTTAAGCTTAGAACAGCTTATGCTTTTTGAGGTTCTGTCAGCCTGTACAATATTATAATACTACAAACAAAGCCTGCCAGCATGAAGTAACTCCAGAAATGAAAAAGAAGTGGGATGTACCGGTTTGTAAACTTCATTACCGATCCGGCAACAACAATAAGTTGAAAAAAAGCCACTACTACAATAAAGGCAATCAGAGGAGCTTTTATGGCAATGGGCAGTGCAGCAGGCAGCTTAAATCTATAGCCATACTTATCCGATAAAACCCAAAGCATACCGGCCAGTGTGAGTATGGAAGGGATCAGGAGAGGAAAGATAAAGTACCCCCAATCACCTGTTCCTTTTGTAAAATAAAGAACAAATGCAACGAGGCAGGAGCAAAAACCTGAGAGCAATAAAGCATCAAGATAATATGTCCCTCTTCTCACAAGGCTGTTTTATGGCCGTGGCCAAGAAAATCTTTTTTGCCGGTAACGTATGCCAATAGGCTGAACGGAAACAAGCCATCAGCCAACAGCTAAAAGCCATCAGCTTCCCTCTACAGTTTCATCAGCTCCTCATCCGTCAGTCCTTCTTCCGTTTCATTGTACTCGATGATAAAGTTATTCCTTCCTTCGCCGGTGATGATGCGCAGGTATTTCGCCTGTACCAATTCAAGCATGGAGAGAAAGGTGAAGATGGCGTGGACGCGGTTCTCGACGTGTTCAAATATCTTTTCAAAAGAGAGGGTGCGTTCGCGCTGGGCAAGGGAGATGACCTCGGTTTTGGCCTGCTCCATGGTGTAGCCGTAGCGCACAACGGTATGAACGGGGCGGTTGAAGCGATCGTAGTGGCGCTGCATGGCCCTTTCAAAGGCCTTCATCAGCTTGAACA
>DASWNB010000563.1:0-3490 GCA_036399455.1 Flavisolibacter sp.
CGGCTATCGCACAGTTGGCAGACTCGCTGCTGTACAAGCCCGTGAAAGTGGAAGTAACTCCCGTTTCCTCCACAGCTGAAAAAGTGGACCAGACCATATTCTTTGTAAACCGCAAGGACAAGGTCGCTCTGCTGGTACACCTGCTGGAAGAAAAGAAGATCGACCGTACGCTGGTGTTTACCCGCACCAAGCACGGCGCAGACCGCATTGCCAAGGACCTGAAGAAGATGAACATCCGCGCAGACGCGATCCACGGCGACAAAACGCAGTCGGCTCGCCAGAACGCGCTGGGCAGCTTCAAGACAGGACGCCTGAAAGTGCTGGTGGCTACCGATATTGCAGCCCGCGGCATTGACGTGGACAACCTGGAATACGTTATCAACTACGACCTGCCCAATGTTCCCGAAACCTACGTGCACCGCATCGGCCGCACGGGCAGGGCCGGCGCCAGCGGCATGGCCTATTCCTTCTGCGACGGCGAAGAAGTAAGCTACCTGAAGGATATCAACAAGCTCATCGGCTTTAAGGTACCGGCAGCACCGCACCCCTTTGAAAGGGAACTGGAGCCGGTAGCCGCCAAAAGCGACACCAGAAGGCCTTCCGGTGGTGGTGGCGGCAGACGTCCCAACGGCTTCCGGACACAGAACAAGGCCAGAATGGCATAAGGCAGATAGAAAAGTTATTAATATATTTGAACTGGTTTTTTACAGGGCCTGCAAAGGCCCTTTCCCAACTCTTTAAGCAGGACAATGATGAACATATTTTTCTCCAAAGTGATCAAGGCCGGTGAAAAGCAAAGGGAGTTCAACTTCCGCCAGATTCCATCATCGGAACAGGCAAGCTATACTGTTGACGTACCCGACGACAAGGGCAACCGCGTGATCTTTAACATGTTCAGGAACGAGGAAGGCCAATGGAAAACCTCAGCCCAAAGCCTGCCCGTATGGATCCACAGCGCCGAACCGGCACTCTCCCAGGCAATCGAGGAAAATACTCCCGAAGTTCCCGTGGGGAAGAAAAGACGCAGATAGCGGTTCAAGCAGGCGCAAGGATTTCCTGTTCAGAAAATATTCAACAATCAACGCTCAATGCTCAATTTACAAGGAAGGCTCCGGATCAGGAACCACTTGAGAATTGAGCATTGAGCGTTGAATATTTATAAGGCTCCTGCCCCACCTTCTACCTTATACCACTTAGACGTTAAAATTACCTGGTTCTCTTTATCGAAGTCCCCGTAGTGGTTGGTTTTTATTTCACCGCCAAGACGCGAAGACGCCAGTAGTTTTCACGCACTTGTCCCGCAGCAGGCGGGAAAGAAGCAAAGGCAAGGCAAAGAATAGGTCGTTTGAACTATAGTCTTTTCCTTCGTGTTTCTCTTAGGGTTCCAACGCTTCCGAGTTATAAACATAAGGAGAGCGCAAAGGCCGTAAGCGGCCTTAGGATTTTGGGAGCTTGCGACCCCTCTTTGCGTTCTTTGCTGGATAGTAGCCACGGAGACGCCGGAACACTGCGAGAAACACGAAGGAAAAACTATAGTTCAAACGACCTATTCTTTGCCTTTCCTTTGCGCCTTTCCCGCCTGCTGCGGGACAAGTGCGTGAAAACTACTGGCGTCTTCGCGTCTTTGCGGTGAAATAAAAAACCAACCACTACGGAGGCTTCGCTGAGAAAAAGCAGGATAATTAAAAGTCTAAATGGTATAACATGAAGTTGTGCAAAATCCCTGTAGTTGACACTGCACTGCTAACAGCCAACAGCTATCAGCCATAAGCTTCTCTCTCACAAATCCACATACTTCACCAGAATCCTGATATTCCTGTTCCTTCCCTTATCATCGGTACACGAAATCTTTACTTTTCCTTCTTTGGGAACGAAGAATTTTTTTTCGGAGGCGGGGGCTGCCTTGTAGAATTCATCGTTGATGTACCAGTACACTTTGTTTACGTCGTTGGCGGTTGTGGCGGAGAGCTGGAGGGGCTCGGGATCTTTGCGGTTGATAAAATATTCGCTTTCGGATAAAGGCGAGGTGATGATGGGGCCGTCGCCCCTGAAGATCTTTTCACAATCAGGATTGTGCGGGGGAATGACCTGGTAGGCTGTGCCCGAGGTGCGGAGGTAATCCTGCATGTCGGGAGCAATCACCGTGTACAGCTTTTTGGTATAGCCGCTGGAAGGGGCGCAGGTTTCGCAGTATGACAGGCTGCTGTCGGCCGATACCTTCAGTTCCTGTATGTGATGGCACACTGCCGTGCTGCTGACCAGCGGAATGAAATGGTCCGAAATGAGGTTGGTGCAGAATGGGCCGGGCGGCAGTCCGGTTTTGCTGCATACCTGGCGGAGGTCGCAATCCTTTGGTGGCGCGAACCAGTCCGAGTTGCTGTCGTAGTCAAGGGTGTTGAAGATCTTGAACAGGAGGGGAGTGGCTGTTTGTGCGCCGCTTAATTCGGCAACGCCCTGGCCGGAAAAATTGCCTACCCACACACCAACCGTGTAGTTGCGGTTATAGCCTATGCTCCAGGCATCCCTTCGCCCATAGGATGTTCCGGTTTTCCAGGCAATCTTGGGCATGTGCTCCGTGGCGCTCCAGTTGAGCGGGAAATCGGGCCGGTTCACCTTGGAAAGAATATCCGTTATCAGGTAGGCCGAAGCGGGTGACAGCACCTGAACCCTTTTACCTTTTCCTCCCGAACTGATGTACTGCGGAGCGATGTACGTTCCATTGTTGGCAAAAGATGAGAACAGTGCGGTCAGTTCTTCCAGCGTGGTGCCGCAGCCGCCGAGTATCATCGAAAGCCCCAGCTTGCCGCGGTCTTTTTGTATCTGCCTGAAATCGCAGGCGGCGAGCTTGCCTATCAGCTTGTCTTTTCCCAACTGGCGTAGGCTTTTTACGGAAGGAATGTTCAGCGAATGCTCCAGCGCATACTCAACGGTCACATAACCCTGGAATTTCTGGTCGTAGTTTTCGGGGGCGTAGCCGTTGTAGTTCACGGGAACATCGTGCAATACCTGCTTGGGTGTCAGAAGCCCTTCGTCCATGCACAGTCCGTAGAGCAGGGGCTTGAGCGTGCTTCCAGGCTGGCGTATGGCTGCGGCGCCGTTCACCTGGCCGCCGTCGGTGGTATCGTAAAAGCCTGCGGAGCCTACGTAGGTGATTACCTTGTTGGTCCTGTTATCGATCACCACTACTGCCGCGTTGCGGATGTTTCCCAGCTTCAGCGTACGCACATAATCTTCGGTAAGCTTTTCAATCTTCAACTGTGTGTTCAGGATGATGTTGGTTTTTACCAGGTGGCTGCCCGTGCTGTTTTTCAGCTTTAGCGAAAGATGCGGCATATACCGTGGCACCACGCCCCGCGAGGCATGAAGCGGTTCGGACAACGCATCTTCTATTTCCTTTTTGGTGAACACACCGTCTTCGGACAGCTTGTGCAGCCAGCGGTTCCTTTCCTTTAAAATAAGATCGTTGTTCTTTCCCATGACCAGGGAAGAG
>DASWNB010000564.1:0-2308 GCA_036399455.1 Flavisolibacter sp.
CCCAATCTCATCCGGTCATCGCATGTACAGGCCATATCGGATTGGGTGAAGAACGGTGGCGTGCTGGTGCTGATGGGAAATGATTCCGGCAATGCCGAGCTGTCCAACTTCAACAACCTGGCTTCCAAATTCGGCATACGCTTTAACGAGGATAATTTCAACATGGTGAAGAACAACAACTTTCCCGAAGGCGAGGTAAGCGTGCCGGATGGTCATGTGCTCTTTCCTTCTGCGAAGAAATTATTCATCAAGGAACTGGCTACGCTGAACGTGAAATTCCCCGCAGTGGCCGTGCTGACAAAAGAAGGCAAGAACATCTTTGCAGTATCTTCTTACGGCAAGGGCACGGTGATCGCTGTTGGCGATCCCTGGATATACAACGAATACATTGACGGGAGAAAGCTGCCTGGGGAATATGATAACTACCAGGCGGCCACTGACCTGGTAAAATGGCTCATCGCGCAGTCGAACGGAAGAAAGCAAAAAGCAACGGCGGCAAGATGAGGAGGACACTCTTTTTCATATTGCTACTGGGCCTTTTCCTAACCGATGCCGCCGCTCAAAAGAAAGCGGGAACTGCGTTGCGTCCGCTCATAGTGGATGCTTCGGGCAGGGGCGACTTCCGCTCCATACAGGGCGCCCTCAACAGCCTGTCCGATTCTTCCTCAACACCCCGCCTCATACTGGTACGCAACGGCATTTACAAGGAAAAGCTGTACATCGAAAAACACAACGTCATCATACAGGGACAGGACAGGGAAAAGACCGTTATCACCCAGGCCATTGCCCGCGACGAATGGCGTTGCGAACATACGGAAGACTGGGGCGTAGCTACCGTGAACGTAGGCGCCAACGACATAACCCTTCTCAACCTCACGATCATAAACTCATTTGGCTTCGACTGGAAAACCGACCGTACCGTACCCTGCCCCTCTGATACCGTAAAGGGGCAGAAAACTTTAACGAAGAGCGGCCACCAGATGGCGCTTCGCACCCTTCATGCCACGAGGCTGAAAGCCGTGAACTGCCACTTCAGGGCCTTTGGCGGCGATACGGTCAGTCCCTGGGATGTGGAAGGCGGCCTGTTTTATTTCAAGGACTGCATCATGGAAGGCGGTGTTGATTTTTACTGCCCACGCGGATGGGCCTGGGCCGAGAACTGCCACTTTATTTCCCATTCCGGCACAGCCGCCATCTGGCACGACGGCTCGCGTTATGCCGATTCAAAGACCGTGTTGAAGAACTGCTCCTTTGCAGGCTTCGACGGCTTTAAGCTGGGCCGCTACCACCGCGATGCGCAATTCTACCTTATCGATTGCCGCTTTCCGAAGAACATGGCCAACGAAGACATTTACCTCGTTCCCACAACCAACACAATCCAATGGGGACGCCGCGTATATTATTACAACTGCCACCGTGAAGGCGGCGACTATGCATGGCACCGCGACAACCTGGGCGAAGCGGAAGGCAAACCGTCCGTAAAAGATATAACGCCGCAATGGGTATTTGACGGAAGATGGGAACCCGAAAAATCAGCAGGGAAATGAAGAGAAGAAGAAACATATCATTGAGTGCAGTTGCCCTGGCAGCCTGTTCCTTTTGCACGGGAGCCTTTGCGCAAAGGACTGAGATTTCCTTTACCAACCCTTCTTCCTTCCAGCGCAGCGACGAGCTGATTGTCCTTACAAGAGCCGACATAGAAAAACGCCTGGGGACAGTTCCCGCGGGCAGCTACATCGTCGTTAACCTTCGTCCCCCCATAGCCGTGCAGCACGATGACCTTGACGGCGACGGCCGTTGGGATGAAGCGGCTTTTCTTCTTTCCTTCAGTCCCGGCGAAACAAAGAACACGACCCTTTCCATTTCAAAGCGGCCAATGGCACTGAGAGCCAAGGCGAGGGCCAATATTCACTTCGCAAAAAAAGAAGCGAACGGCTACGGTAAAGACCTCAGCCAGGAAACCATGCCCGCCGCACACCAGCCGAACGATTTCACCAAAACACCTATTCCTTACTACCAGGTGGAAGGACCCGCATGGGAGAACGACAAGGTTGCTTTCCGCTCTTACTTCGACATACGCAACGCCAAGGACATATTCGGGAAAACAACATCCGCGATGGTGATGGATACCGTAGGAACCTATGGCGATAAATATTATCATCACCTCGACTCACGCTGGGGGATGGATGTGCTGAAAGTAGGCAAGTCGCTGGGCGCAGGAGCGCTGGCCCTGCAGGTAAGGGAGAACGGCCGCGATACGCTCTACCGCCTGGGTGGTCCCAACATGGGCGAGGCGAGTTTTCAAAAG
>DASWNB010000565.1:0-3375 GCA_036399455.1 Flavisolibacter sp.
GTGGAGAATGCTTCGCTGGTGCCCTGGCTGGTGCTGGTGGCCGGCATCCATACCCTGCTGATCTACCGGCATACGGGTAATGCACTTCGCTCCACCAACCTGTTCTTCCTGCTTTCTTTCCTGCTGGTGCTTTACTCCACCTACCTCACACGAAGCGGCGTATTGCAGGATACATCGGTGCACGCCTTTACGCTGGACGAGGACGGGGAGGACTGGTTCCTGATCCTGCAGTTCCTGCTGTTGCCCCTGATCTTTGCCATTCCGTCGCTGGTGCTGTTCGCGGTGCGTTATAAAAAGATTCCGTTTATTCCAAAGGAAGAGGAAACCTCCAGCCGCGAGTTCTGGATGTTCATCGGTTCACTGGTGCTTTTCCTTTCCGGGCTGCTCATTATCGGCATGACATCCGTTCCGGTATTCAACAAGATCGCCAGCCTGTTCTCCGGCAAGGACACGGAAGTGTTCCCCAAGCTGGCCTTTGGCGAAGACACGGCCTTTGCCTATAACCGCATACAGATCTTCGTAGCCATTATCATCGGCCTGCTTACCGGCTTTGGCATGTACCTCAAGTACAAAAGCACGGGCAGGGCTTTCCTGAAAAAACTGCTCTGGCCTTCGCTGGCTGCCGCTGTCATAGCCACGCTGGTGCTGGCCTTTGGCAATATCACCTACCTCGAAAAGGGTATCGGGTTCCAGGCCGCTATCTGGATCGCCCTTGCCGCCAGCATCTATGCCGTGGTGGCTAATGCCGCTTATATCTGGTCGGGGCTGAAAGGAAGCATGAGCCGTGCGGGTGGCACCATCACCCATGTGGGCTTTGGGCTCTTCCTTGCGGGGGTTCTGATTTCTTCTTCCGGTAAAGAGGTTGTTTCGCAGAACAGGAGCGGGATACAGGTAGTGTTTGGAGATGACAGCAAGGAGAAGCCGGGTGAAAACCTGACCCTGGTACAAGGCGTGAAGACCGACATGCACCCGTATTGGGTGACGTATGTAAAGGACTCGGCTCACCCGAAAAAGAACCAGATATTTTACCTGCTCGATTTTGAAAGAAAGGACGGCTCCGAGAGCTTCCAGCTCTCCCCGAACGTATTCATGAACCCCGGCGGCCAGCAGGGCATCTCACCCAATCCTGCCCAGCGTAATTACTGGGACCATGACGTGTTCACCTATCTTACTTCGGTAATAGATCCCAACAAGATCAAGGACACCGCACAGTTCCAGCCCCAGACAGCCCGCGTGGGCGATACGCTCTGGTACTCCAAGGGCTTTGCCGTATTGGAAGGACTGGCCACACGCAAGGACGTTCCGGGCTTTGAGCCCGGCGACAGCGTTTCAGTAGCCAGCCTGAAGATATTTGCCCGCACCCAATCCATTTACACCAGCAGGCCGATGCTCATCAGCAAAGACGGCGCTGTTCACGCCGAGCCGGACACGCTAATGGCCGAAGGCCTCGTATTCCAGCTCCAGAAAGCGGAAGGGAACCAGGCGGAGATCGGCATCAAGGAATCCGACGCCGTGCTGAAATACGTCACCCTCAAAGCCTATAAATTCCCCTTCATAGCCATCGTCTGGATCGGCACGGTCATCATGATCCTCGGCATCTTTATCAGCATGGTTCGGAGAATAAACATGAATAGATCCAAAAAGCCGCTAGCTGTAACGAAAAGAGAACCTGCAGAAGAGGTTTCTGGTTTGTAGTTTCCTGTTTCTGGTTCTTTAGGATCAGTCTTTCCTGCAGAATATTAACCGCAAAGCACGCAAAACATACGTAAGGGAGCGCAAAGGAAGAGTCTGACACCCTCAGCCTCGTCTGTGGACTGTGGACCGTGGACTGTGGACTCCTCAAAAATTATCTTTTCCTAAACAGCATCCCGTTCCGAATAATTGTCTCTTTGCAGGTGCAAATTCCTTTTGTACATTTAAGCATGGCCCGAAGGCTCGTTTTCATACTAGGTGTATTCATCTTCTGCTCGCTGCGCGGACAGGCCCAGGAGGGCGCTTCCAGGTGGGGGCCGAACGATACCATTATTGTATCCGCCATCGACTACATGGGTGAGCGGATGCCGTATTCCGAGCTGCCCATGGTCTATGTGTCCAACATGCCTCCCCACAAGCTGGCCAAATACATAGAACAATACAACCGCCTCCGTACCGCAGTTTATGTTACTTATCCCTATGCCCGTGTCGCTGGCGCCACCCTGAACGACGTGAACGCAAAGCTCAAAGGCGTCACTTCCAAAAAGGAAAGAAAAGCCATCATCAAATCCCGCGAAGCCGATCTCAGGAAACAGTTCGCCGACCCTCTTTCCAAGCTCTCCGTTTACCAGGGCAAGGTGCTGATGAAACTTATCTACCGCCAGACCGGCAACGACTGCTACGAGATCATCAAGGAATTCAGGGGCGGCCTCCAGGCCCGCACCTATCAAACCGTTGCCTTCTTCTTCGGCAGCAATCTCAAGCAGGAATACGACCTCACCAACCCCACCGACCGCCAGATCGAAGCCATTGTTAAGGAGATAGATGGTTCCTGGTATAATAATCCGTATAAGCCGGGAATTTCGAGCAGGTGAGAGAAGCTGTTGGCTGATAGCTTTTAGCTGATGGCTTGTTCCGTTTAATCTATTTTCATCCTCTTCTTAAAAAGGCATTTCAATTAACCGCCAGGACGCCAAGACGCCAGGAAAATAGGTATGCATGGTTGCCTTACTTTCTTCGCGCCTTCGCGTCCTGGCGGTTAATCCTGTGATCATCCTTAAAAAACATCTGCTCATAGCCGGACGCCATAGGCCAACAGCAACGGCTATCAGCCAACAGCTATCTTTGCATCCATGAAACTGGACATACTCGCCATTGGAGCCCATCCTGACGATATAGAACTGGGATGCTCCGGCACTTTGATCAGCGAAGTAAAAAGAGGCAGGAAAGCAGGCATTGTTGATCTCACCCAGGGAGAGCTGGGCACAAGGGGTACGGTGGAAACCCGCTACCAGGAAGCCGCCGATGCGGCCCGTATCATGGGTGTGGTGGCCCGTGAAAACTTAAAGATGCGCGACGGCTTCTTCCGCAACGACGAGGAGCACCAGATGCAGCTTATCAAAGCGCTTCGTAAATACCGCCCCGAGATCGTTATCGGCAACATCCTCGAAGACCGCCACCCCGATCACGGGCGTGCGGGCAGCCTTATATATGACTCCTGCTTTTTCTCCGGTCTTAAGCAGATAAAAACATTTGATGACGAAGGCAACGAGCAGGAGAAATGGCGTCCCAAATACCTTCTCCACTACATCCAGGACCGTTTTTACGAGCCGGACATCATCATCGACATAAGCCATGTATGGGAGGAAAGAATGGAAGCCATAAAAGCCTACAAAACCCAGT
>DASWNB010000566.1:0-8000 GCA_036399455.1 Flavisolibacter sp.
GGTTTTGAAACGCAGTTGGATGATTGCTTTCTATCCTGGCCTGCGGCAACCGTTATAGATGAAGTTATTTTCCCTTTTCTGAGCAAAGTAGGATTACTATGCAAAGGAAGGCAATTGAGTGAGGAACACCTGGTGGTAACAGCCATACGTAAAAAGCTTCTTTGGAGTATTGAACGCCTGGAAATGACCCGCCCTAATGCAAAAAGCATATTGCTTTTCCTGTCGAACGAAAGACAGCTTGACCTGCTCCTGCTGTACCTGTATTATCATTTAAAAAAAGATGGCTGGGAAGTGATTTACCTGGGAGTTAACATCTCCCTGAAAAACCTGGAAGAATTACTATCTCTAAAGCAAACAGATTTTTTGCTTACATACCCTTCTCAAAGACATACTATTTGTTTGGATGAACTTTCGACAAGAATGAAAAAGCTGGCTCCTGAAACAAAATTATTAGTAGTAGACACAAGCAAATTAGATGCACAACCCGCATATGAGAATATAACCACAGCTTCCATTGCTGAAACAAAACAGTTGCTGTCGGTATTGGGGAAGTTGTCAAGGCGGCCAGTCGCAGAAGGAGCACCATAGTTTATTCAGGACCTGAATGCGTGCATGTTTCAATGAAACCGGTGAGGTTATCCCGTTGCGTGCTTGCGGTTCAACTTATAAAAAGCTGTTAGCAAAGAATCCTTTAAAGGTTTGCTATCCCCCGGGCTATTTTACTATGTTGATGTCGTATTTGCCTAGAAGCCCTGAAATTCCTAAAATTGAAAACTTCGCTTTTTTAATCCGGTTTATTTCAGGATCAATGGAATAGTTGTAAGAAGTCGAAAAGTCAGCTTTCTCAAGAATCGTATGGTCAAACACAGCTTGCGACAGATCACAGTTATCAAACACCGCACTTGTTAAATCTGCTTCAGCAAAGTCTGCCTCCTTTAGTTCTGAGTTTTTAAAAACTGTCTTTTTAAGGCTTCTTTTGTAAAAAGACGAATGATCAAGTTGGCAACCATCAAACGAAAAGGAAAGCCCAAACTCGTGGCAGGTGTCAAACCTGAGTCCCAACATTTTGCAGTCTTTGAACTTTATATCCCGGAGCACAGTCTTGTCCAGTTTAGCCAGGCTCACATTGCAATTGTCAAACCCGCAATCTATAAACCGGAATCCCGAAATGTCCGCATCAGCAAAATTGCATTGACTGAAAGTACAGTTCTCGTACTCGCCTTTTCCCAAAGGGTTTTGAGTGAAGTCAATCCCGTTGAAGACCTTATCCTGTATGTAAGTTTCCTGCATGGTTTGTCTGCTGTATTTCAATTTGAATTTAACCGCAAAGCGCAAAGAACGCACTTGTCCCGCAGAAGGCGGGAAAGGAGCGCAAAGATGGTGGGATTCCTACTTCCTAATACCTTCCGCCTTCCACCTTCTACCTTTTGCCTTCCACCTTCTACCTTCTACCTTCTACCTTCTACCTTTTGCCTTCTACCTTCCACCTTCCACCCATCTCCCAATGAACCTGTACAAATTAAGTTCCCCTTCTTCCTTAATCCTTTGCAGCAACTCACCCTTGTCCACATCCTTCATCCTTCTTTCTCTAATCAGGTAATATGCTTTCTCCGCCAGCAGCCAGTAATAGTGTTCCCGGTCAACTACTCTTTGCTGGTGTTCGGTGATCTTCTTTGAAAGCTCTTCTATCCCCTTGCCTTCGTGCGCTACGGTCTTTATTACCGCCACTTCGTAGCTGTGGTTCTGGAAGGCGGGAGCCAGCATCAGGCGAAGGTTCTTTACAAATATGTCTGCATCGGGACGGTCGCTTTTGTTTACTACAAATATGTCGGCGATTTCCATGAGGCCTGATTTCATGGTCTGCACCTCGTCGCCTGCTTCGGGAACTACTACAACTACGGTGGTATCGGCAAGGCCCGCAATTTCTACTTCGCTTTGTCCGACGCCTACAGTTTCTACTATCACGTGGTCATAGCCCGCGGCTTTTACCAGTTCAGTAATTTCTATGATGCGGGGATGCAGGCCGCCCATGGAGCCCCGGGTAGCCAGGGAGCGGATGAATACATGGGGATGCGTGTACCACTGGCTCATGCGGATACGGTCGCCGAGGACGGCTCCGAGGTTAAAGGGAGAAGAAGGGTCCACGCAAAGCACGGCCACCCTTTTGCCAGCGGCAACCAACTGCCCGATAAGAGCATCGGTAAGCGTGCTTTTACCCGCGCCGGGAGGACCGGTAATGCCCGTGATCTTTGCGGCAGACTGCGAGGGCAGGGATTGCATCAGCTCCTCGTATCCCTCATGGCCGTTCTCCACCAGTGAGATGGAGCGGGCCAGCGCCCTGGGATCGCCATTTTGTAAATCAACCAACAGTTGTTGCCACATGAAGTAATATTGTGCGTTCATCCGCCGGGGCAAGATGCACGAACACAAAAATATAGGGAATAGATATGAATGGCGCAGAACAGTCATTTTTAGCAGCATGCTCCTGATGCTCGCCAGCCTTTTTGCTTCAAGGGCCGGGCTTTCCATAGGCATCATTTTTTTTGCTGCCGCCACCCTTCTGCACAGGAATTTCCTTCAGCAGCTTAAAAGTTTCATCACCCATCCTTTGCCCGCTGGCATATCGCTGCTCTTTTTCATTCCCTTCATATCAGGGCTCTGGAGCACCAATCTGGAGGAGTGGGGCGATATCATCCGCATCAAGCTGCCCCTGCTCATCCTGCCGCTGGCCTTTGCGGGGAACTGGCAACTGCAACAGAAGCAATGGAAGATACTAGCGCTCGTTTTCATCTTTCTCATCTTTGCCGGCACCTGCTGGAGCATTGCCCAATACCTGGCCGATACAAAAGCCGTTAACGCAGCTTATCTCAAGGCCAAGTCCATACCCTCGCCGCTGGAGAACGACCATATCCGCTTCAGTTGGCTGGTGACCGCGGCCATCCTTTGCGGAATGATGCTCACCTCCATGAAGGGAAACCGCCGCCTTAAGATCCTGCTGTGGGTGCTCAACGCCTGGTTCGTGGTGTACCTGCACATACTTTCGGCGCGAACGGGGTTGCTTTGCCTGTACATCATCCTTCTTTTTTATGTGCTGTGGCAGGCATGGAAAAACAGGGGATCTGTCAAAATGTGGATCGCCCTTGCAGCCCTTTTCCTTTTACCTTTTTTGGCCTGGCTCCTGCTACCTACCTTCCAGAACCGGCTTCGCTATATACGATATGATTTTTCCTATGCCCGCAGCGGCTCCTACCTGCCAGGGGCAAACGACGGCAGCCGCCTGCTGTCCATAAGGGCGGGATGGGATGGACTGAAGGAACAACCCTGGGGCACGGGCGCAGGCGATGTGTTTGATGAAGCCAACCGTTGGTATGATGTCCATGTACCCCAAATGCTTCCCGGCGACCGCCTTTATCCCAGCAGCGAATGGCTGATATATGGAAGAACCGCGGGCTGGCCGGGCGTGCTCCTGTTTACCGCCTTAATGCTCCTTCCATTCTTTCACGCTCCTACCCGGTATTGCTTTTATTGGATGGCATTGAATGCGATTGCCGCCGCCAGCTTTATTTTTGACATCGGGCTGGAAGTGCAGTTTGGCGTTTTCATCTACGCTTTTACGGTGCTGTGGTGGTGGAAATGGCTGAACCTAAATCCCTCTTCTGAATCATGAACCGCATCTCCATAGTCATCGTGTGCAAAAACGAAGCAGGCAATATTGAAAAAGTGCTGGACAGCATCCGGGGCATCAGCGACGACGTGGTGGTGTACGACAGCGGCAGCACCGACGGAACCATCGACATACTTAAAAGCTACGGAGTACGGCTGCACCAGGGCGGGTGGATGGGCTTTGGCAAAACGAAGCAATTCGCCATAGGACTGGCAAAGTACGACTGGATATTGAGCATAGATGCCGATGAAGCACCCGACCAAAAACTGGCCGCTGAGCTGAAAGAGTGGGAACCTGAAGACGAGCGGACCGTTTATGATATCCGCTTTAAAAACTACCTGGGCGAAAAGCACCTGCGCTGGGGCGAATGGGGCAGCGATACCCATATCAGGCTTTTCAACCGAAAGCTCGTGAACTGGAACGAGGCGCCCGTGCACGAATCGCTCATCATGCCGGAAGGCGTAAAGGTGCGCAAGCTGCAGGGCAGCATCATCCACCGCACCATGAAAGATACTTCCGAGTACAGCCAGAAGATGGTGAGCTATGCCCTTTTGAACGCAGAAAAATACTACCGCAACGGAAAACGGTCCACCTGGCTAAAGCGTTTCTTCAGCCCGTTGTTCTCGTTTGTAAAGCATTATATCTTCATGCTGGGCTTTCTCGACGGGTGGGAAGGGCTGCTGTCCGCACGGATGACTGCCTTCTATACGTTTTTAAAATATGCCCGCCTGCACGAACTTCACAGCCGGAAATCCGCAACCTAATTGCATCAAATTTGTATTAAGGAGCGTATGACGAACTTCATTCCTATATTTCCCCTGGGCATTGTGGTTTATCCCGGCGAAAGCCTGAACCTGCACATCTTCGAGCCCCGCTACAAGCAGCTCATCACCGAGAGCCATGCCGGGAACAAGCTTTTTGGCATACCATCCATCATCAACAACCGCCTGCAGGATTATGGAACGGTGGTGCGCATCAACGAGATCAGCAAGGTGTATGATGACGGCGAGATGGACATAAAGACCGAAGGCGACAAGGTGTTCCGCATACTGGAAGTGATAAAGGAAATACCCGACAAGCTGTACAGCGGCGCCATCGTAAATTATCCGCCCAATACCGAACACGGCAGCGAAGAGGTAATGCGCCGCGTGGTCAACAGCATCCGCGAACTGCACAAGCTGCTGAAGGTGGACAAGGAGTTTGGCAAGAACGACCCGGATCTTAGATCATACGACGTGGCCCACCACATAGGGCTTTCGCTGGAAGAGGAATACGAGCTGCTCAACCTGATGCACGAGCGCCAGCGGCAGGAATACCTCAAGCGCCACCTTACCCGCGTAATACCGCTTGTAGCCGAAATGGAGCAGTTGAAGGAGAAGGTAAAGCTGAACGGTCATTTTAAAAACCTGGGGAGCTTTAACTTCGAGCTTTAATTAAAAGCCACGATGACCACCACGCTTTGCCTTGATTTTGGAAATACCCGGTTAAAGGCCGCCGTCTTTGAAGATGCGCAACTGAAGGAGATAAAGGTGCTGGGTCAGGACGTGACGGGCGATCTGCAACAGGTCATCAGCCAGCATAAGCCGCAGAACTCCATCTTATCTTCCGTGGTAAACCATCCCGGGGAAGTGGACCGCCTGCTGGCGGGAAACACCCGTTTCCACCGGCTTTCCAACACATCAAAGCTCCCTTTTACCATTCCCGTAGGCAAGCCGGAAACCGTAGGCGCCGACAGGCTGGCCATCATGGCTGCGGCCGTACACCTGTTTCCCGGCTTCAACAACCTGGCAATCGGGCTGGGCTCCTGCATCACGTATAATTTCATCAACCAGCAGCACGAGTTCATGGGCGGCTCCATCTCCCCCGGTATGGAGATGCGCTTCCGTGCCATGCACCAGTTCACCGCAAAGCTGCCATTGGTAAATGCGGACTGGAACGTGCCCCTGATAGGGTACGATACAAAGACCAATCTGCAGGCAGGCGTGGTGCTGGGAATGGCCAAGGAAATCGATGGGATCATTGATGCGTACGCGGAACGCTTCGGGAACTTTAACGTGCTTTTAACCGGGGGGGATATAGGCTATTTTGGGACCCACTTGAAAAATAAGATATTTGCGGACCCCGACTTAATATTTAAAGGATTGTATGCGATCAGCCAAATCAATAATGCAGGAGAGAATGAGACTTTTTCGTAGATCTTTTTTAATCCTCCCCGTCCTGTCCGTACTTCACGTGGCGGCGCAGGATAACTCACCCTACTCCCGCTATGGTTTAGGCGACATAATTCCCGCCGGCAATGCCAGCACACGCGGCATGGGAGGTATATCGGCAGGCTTCCGCGACCCTCTGTTCATGAGCGTCAACTTCGGCAACCCGGCCTCTTATTCCAACACATGGGCTCTGAAGGAAAGAACAACAGGCAGGCTCGAAGCCGGCCGTGTGGTCCTAGACGTAGGCGTAAACATCGACAGCCGCACCCTCCGCGAACCCAACAACCCGCAACGGTTTACATCCACCAACGCACAGTTCTCCTACGTTCAGTTGGCGCTGCCGCTGAAGCAGAACTGGGGCCTGGCCTTTGGCATCCGCCCCCTCACCCGTGTTGGATATAAGCAGGTGCGTAACGAAAGACTTACCGATCCCAACACAGGGCAGCAGATAGAAAACGCCACCACTGAGTTCAGCGGCGACGGCGGCGCCTTCCTTCCCACCCTCGGAACGGGCTTTGCCATCAAGAACTTCAGCGCAGGCATCAACGTGGGCTATCTTTTTGGTAAAAAAGAGATCAGCACCCGCAGGACGATCATCAACGATACCGTATTATACAACCCCGGCAGGTTCACCAACCGCAGCTCTTTCGGCGACCTGTTCCTGAATGCCGGAATCCAGTACAGCATCCCGCTGAACACCGAAACCCGCCTGGTCCTGGGCGTGGCCGGTAACTGGAAGCAGGTGCTGAACGCTTCGCAGGACATCTCCCGCGAAACCTTTGTACGCGGTGCCGCCGGCGAAGAGTTCCGCCTCGACAGCGTTTACATCCAGAATGATATTGAAGGAGAAGTGATCTACCCCGCCTCCTTTACCTATGGCTTTACCGTTAGCCACGATGCCACTCAGACCGGCAAGGGCTGGCTTATTGGCGCCGACCTGGGGCAGACCCAATGGAGCCAGTACCGCTTCTTTGGCGCCGCCGATTCCGTAAGCAATAACTGGACGATCCGCGTTGGCGGCCAGCTTTCGCCATCTTTAAAAGGATATACATCCAGGGGCTACTTCCAGAAAGTAACCTACCGTGCAGGCTTCTTCACCGGCACCGACTACATCAACATCACCGACACCAAGGGCCAACTGAAGCAGCTTCCGGTGATGGGTGTTACTTTCGGCATGGGCCTGCCCTTTGGCGGCAGGAATGCCTATAGCCGCAACCAGACCAGCATGATAAACCTGGGCCTGGAATATTCCAGGAGGGGCGATGCTGACAGCCGCCTGAAGGATAACCTGTTCCGTGTATCGGCGAGCTTCAATTTGGCCGACCTTTGGTTTGGCAAGCGCAGGTATGACTAAGCCCCCCCTTCATAAAAAGATTTTCCTGCAGGCAGCTATCCTTTGTAGCTGCCTGTGGCTTTTTAGCTGCGAGAACGACCCCAAGGACATTGCGGACCTTACCGCCAAAAAGGTAGCGATTGAAGAAGCAAAGGACATAACCACCTTCTTCAGCCAGGATGGCCGCCTGAAAGCCAAGCTGCTGGCCCCCCTTATGTACCGCTACCAGGAAGATACCCTGTACGTGGAGTTTCCCCGTACACTGAAAGTTGATTTCTTCGACTCCACCGGCAAGCTCGAAAGCAAGCTTTTTGCCCGCTACGGCAAATACTTCGAAACCCGCAGCAAGATCCTGCTCCGCGACAGCGTATTCGTTTATAACATCAAGGGCGATACCCTCCGCTCCGAGGAGCTCTGGTGGGACCAGAACACCCAGCGCTTCTACACCGACAAGCCCGCCCACGTCATCCGCAAAGGCCAGAACATCCTGGGCCGCCACGGCATGGAAGCCTCCCAGGACCTCCGCGATGTCACTTTCCTCAATCCTTTCGGTACGGTAATAATGCCGGATAGTACGCGGTAGCAGAAGGGTTTCCTGTTTCTGGTCTGTGGTTTTTGGTTCCTCAGGTGCACCAGTCTTTTCTATGGTGAGCTGTTCAGAATGCGGAAAATGTTCAATATTCAATGCTCAACAATCAATTTTCAGGGAGTTTTCAATTCAGGGAAGCACTTGAGAATTGAACATTGCGTATTGAATATTTCCGCCAAACGACCTCACCTCTGGTAAGGACTG
>DASWNB010000567.1:0-5419 GCA_036399455.1 Flavisolibacter sp.
TTGCCTGTTGTCCTCCTTTCCCGGATGGATGAATTTTGGCCTTGAAAGTACGCCATCGGCGAAGTAGTTCCAACCTGTGTGCAGTGATGGAGACTGCACCTCTCTTCCGTTCAGCCGCAGGCGCCCGTTCTGCCGGCAGTCCTGTCCTTCTGAAGCTGTATAGGTACCTTTCAACATAGCCCGGACGAAGCACCCTTAGCCCGGCTGAACGAAGGAGAGTTGGGGTAAAGAAAGCTGTTGGCTTATGGCTGTTGGCCGTTAGCTGAGCATTGCACCTCAGGCAGAAGTTTTTGTTGTTAAAGCATGGTTTCCGGTTTTTCGTTTTTTAGGTGGTCAGACCCTCACTTGTGCCTCCGCGGTTTTACCAAGGGGGCACAAGGATGCAGGGGAGCGGCAGGTTTGAAGTTTGAGGTTTGAAGTTTGAGGTTCGTTAGGTGTGACAATCGCCACAGATGGCTAAACCAAGGACGCCGAACTACCCGCTAATGTCTCCTCGCGTCTTTGCGTCCTTGCGGTTAAGCTTTCCAACAGATGAATAATAAAGACTGCTGCACCTAACCTCAAACTTCAAACCTCAAACTTCAAACCCTCCGGTTTCTTAATTTCGCGGATGGACATTAAAGTAATTGCTTTTGACGCGGATGATACGCTTTGGGTGAACGAGCCATATTTCCAGGAAACCGAGCGGGAATTTTGCCTGCTCATGGAGAACTACCTGCCCGTGCATACCACTGCCCGCGAATTGCTTCAGATGGAGATACAGAACCTGCCGCTCTACGGCTATGGCATCAAGGGATTCATGCTCAGCATGATCGAGGCGGCGCTTAAAATTTCTGAAGGAACCATCAGCAACAAGGCTATCGAACAGATCATACAACTCGGCAAGGACCTGCTGGCCCGTCCCATAGAGGTGCTGGAAGGCGTGGAAGAAGTGCTGATGCGCCTCAGGGAAAAATACCGCCTCGTAGTAGCCACCAAGGGCGACCTGCTGGACCAGGAGCGCAAGCTGAAGAACTCCGGCATCGAGCACCATTTCCACCATATCGAGATCATGTCCGACAAGGGCGAAAAAGACTACCTGAAGCTCATACGCCACCTGGACATCCGCCCCGAAGAGTTCCTCATGATAGGCAACTCCCTTAAATCGGATGTGCTGCCCGTGATCAAGATCGGCGGACACGCCATTCATGTACCTTACCACACTACCTGGGCGCACGAGCAGGTGGAGCACAGCATCGACCACCCCAACTTCAGGGAGGTTGCTGCCATTAGGGAAATTTTGACTTACTTGCCTGTATGAACCGGAAGCTGGACATAGACCAATGGGCCAGGAGGGATCACTTCAACTTCTTCAGGCAATTTGAAGAGCCCTTCTTTGGCGTTTGCGTGAACATAGACTGCACCGCCGCCTACCAAAAAGCAAAGGAGAGCAACACCTCTTTCTTCCTCTACTATCTCTACCAATCGCTGGCTGCGGCCAACGCTATAGAGCCCTTCCGCTACAGGATAAAGAACGATGAGGTATTGGTTTACGACCGCGTGAATGCATCTCCCACCATCAACCGCCCTGACGGCACATTCGGCTTTTCGTACATGGATTACTACGAATCGCTGGAAGAGTTCATCGGGTATGCACAGCAGGAAATAGCCAGGGTGCAGGGAAGCACCGGCCTGATACCCGCCATTTCCGGTGAGAACGTCATTCACTACTCTTCCATTCCCTGGATCAACTTTACCCAGCTTTCACATGCCCGCTCTTTCTCTTTCAAGGATAGCTGTCCCAAGATCAGCTTCGGCAGGATGACGGAAGAGAACGGCAGAAGAACGATGCCTGTTTCCATTCATGTGCATCATGCGCTGATGGATGGGTATCATGCGGGGCAGTATGTGGAGCTGTTCCAGGAGAGAATGGCGTGAATCGTGAATCGTCAATCGTGAATGCTTCTGGCTTAGGACTTACGACTTGCGGCTTCCGGCTTCCGGCTACCCCGGAAGGATGATCCTGAACACCGCTCCTTCGCCTTCCTTGCTTTCGCCCCAGATTTTGCCGCCATGATTGAGGACAACTTTCCTGCAAAGGGCCAGGCCGATGCCGGTGCCCGCATACTGGTCCTTGCTGTGCAGGCGCTGGAACATTCCGAAAATACGGTCGGCAAGATCCTGCCGGAAACCAATGCCGTTGTCGCGGACGGTGATCAGGTAGTATGTTCTGTCCTGGGCAAGGTCATTATGCTTCTTCAGCTCATGGGGGAGAAGTTTGCCGCATTCGATATGTACGATGGGCGGTTGGGCGGGACGGGAGAATTTGAGGGCATTGTTCACAAGATTATAGAACAACTGGTGCATCTGCTGGGGAACGGCCCTGAGCACGGGAAGGTGGTCTGAATGAATGGTAGCGCTTTTTTCCATGATCACCAGTTCCAGGTCGGTTTGTACGATGGACATTACTTCGTCCAGGTCTGTTTCCGTAAAAAGCTCTTCCCTGTTCAGGCTGGCATAGTTCAGGACATCCTTTAGCGCGGCGCTCATGCGCCTGGCGGCATCGCTCACCTTGTCAAGGCGCTTCCGGGAGGTTGCGGATAAAAGGTCAAGGCTTTCCTCTTTTACCATATCGGCAAACATGATGATCTTTCTCAGCGGCTCCTGGAGGTCGTGGTGGGATACGTATGTGAATTGCTCCAGTTCCTTGTTGCGCAGTTCCAGTTCCCTGGTGCGTTCCTGCACCCGCTGCTCCAGGAGGGCTTCGGCCTGTTTCTGATCGTCTATATCCGTATTGGTGCCGATCCAGCGCACCACTTTTCCTTCCTTGTTTTTTACGGGTGCGCCGCGGGTCAGGAACCAGCGGTACTCGCCGTCGTGGCGGCGCAGCGGGAAGATCAATTCCCAGGGCTCGCCCTTAGGCCAGGCTTCCTTTGCAAAAGCAACCACCCTGTCGATATGGTCCGGGTGGTGCACTTTTTCCCAGCCCCAGCCCTTCATTTCTTCCAGCGTGGTGCCGGTGTAGTCAAACCAGCGGTCGTTATACCAGTATATCCACCCGTCTGCGTCGGCGCTCCAGGCCAGTTGCACGATGGAGTTGGCCAGGGTGCTGAACTGCTCCTCGCTTTCCTCCACTTTTTTCCTGGCCAGCACCTGTTCGGTTACGTCTATGGCAACTGCTATGATCCCCGATATGGTTCCGTCGCCTTCCCTGAACGGCTCATATACGAAGTTGATATACACGGTTTCAACGCCGCCATGGCGGGGGAGGGACACCGGCCGCTCATTCGCAGTGAATCTTTCGCCCGTGGTGTACACATGCTGCAACAGTTCTTCCAGTCCCTGGTTCCTTGCTTCGGGCAGCCCTTCGAACACGGGCCTGTCAAGCATCTCTTCTTCGCTCTTGCCCCAGAGTTCGTAAATGCGCTCGTTCGCCACTTCCACCACGAATTCGGGACCCTTCAAAATGCACATGGCCACGGGCGACTGAAGAATGGTGTTGCGCAGGTTCCTTTCACTTTCCAGCAGCTTTTGCTTGGCCAGAACCTGGCCGGTAACATCCGTAGCTATCACCAGCACGCCAGAAATGGAGCCGTCCGCTTCACGGTAAGCCTGGTAGGAGAAGTTCACGTAACGTGTTTCCTCGATGCCGTTCTTCCGCCTGAACAGGGCGGGCACTTCATTTCCGTGAAACGGCTCGCCGGTATGCAGCACGTTCCTGAGCAGCTCTCCAAATACCTGGTCCTTCATTTCGGGGAGGATTTCCAGGAAAGGCTTGTTGAGCGCTTCGGGACCAACCTGCCAGAGCTCGAACAGGGCCTGGTTGGCTACTTCGAGCACCAGGTCTTCACCCATTAAAATAAGGATGGGATCGGGGGACTGCTCCACCACGTTTTTAAAGCGCTGGCGGGTGCGCACCTGTTCGGTGACATTGTGCGCCAGGCAGATGACGCCCGTGGGGGCGAGGTCGCCTTCATTCTCGTAATAGGGCTGGAGGATGAAGTCGAAGTAGAATTTTTCTTTTTTTCCTTGCCTGTCCAGTATGAGAGGCATTTCGTACAAATGGAGCGCCCTGTTTTTTTTCTTTACCTCATTTATTCTTTCAATAAAACCCTGGCTTTTTAATTCCGGCAGTACGTGAAGCAGGGGCATGCCTACGACTTCGGCGGTTCTTCCCCAGATGTCCAGGGTGTTTTCGTTAGCCAGCCTGATGGTGTGTTCGGCGCCTTCCAGGATGCACATCAGCATGGGTGCGTTCATAAGCTCGCGGTAAGCTTTTTCCTGGCTGCTGAACGCTTCTTCCCTTTGTCCTTCCTTTATTTTAAAGGTCACGTCCTCGGCGGAGTGTATGATGTACAGGAGCTCGCCGCTCTCGCTGCAGACCGGCTTATTGACGGCGGACCAATAGCGCTCTTCAAACGTACCGTCGCTCCGGGGAATATCGTACCGGTGAATGGGAAGGGAATTTGTTTTTTTTGTTGCCACTACCAGCTCCAGGGAAGCGCGAAGCCTTTTTTCGCTGGCCTGGGCGGGATCGTCGGGTGAATTGGGAAATGCTTCAAACAGTCCCTTCCCTACCAGGGCTGCCCTGGCTTGCCCGGAGGTCTGGCAAAAGCTATCCGTGACGGCAAGAACGGTAAACAGCGGATCATTAGGCAATAGCAGGGCGCTGTTGCCGGGCATGGCCTGGAAAACACGTATATCCAGCGTACTCAATCCGGTGGTTAAAGGGTTCATGCTTAAGGGAGACCGAATATAAGCAAACCCCAGCCGTAAAAGCGTTATTCCAACATGAAATCGTTTGGCCGTAAAGGTTATTGCTGCGGTTCCGGGAAGATCAAACATGCGTATATTAGGACGTTGATACAATTGTTCGCGGCCATGCAAAAGCTCGTCCTTTATTTAACCATACTGGTTACCACAATCGCCTGCAGGCAGGGGGGAAAGGAGAATGCGGCTAAGGTTATGGATTTTGGCGAGTTCACCATACAAACGCCCGGGCACTGGAACAGGATGATACTGCACGGCATAGACTCCTATGTAGGCGCCATAGTCATTGACTCCACGGACACGCTCATGTTCGACCTCGGCTGGTACTCCAATGATCTTACCGAATACATGGAGGTAATCATGAGCGATGGGAAAACATATTATATCAGCAACTACGACACCGCCTACAATCCAACACTGTTCGACAGCGCCAACAGGGACAAGGTTGTAAAAAGCCACATATCCTGGGACACCATCGACGGCAGAAGGGCAAAGATCGTGTCGCCAATCAAACCGGGCATAGGAATTACCGGTATCTACATCGACAGCCTCTGGGAATCAGGCTCCGGCAATGATCGCTTTAATCTGTATGGGAAGGACCTCAAGCCCACGAATGAAAAAGCCGTGCTGGAAGCTTTGAGAACGCTGAAGTTTAAGAAGCCGGGGTGAG
>DASWNB010000568.1:0-2913 GCA_036399455.1 Flavisolibacter sp.
GGGCAAGCATAATGAGCAGATGGTCTTCAAAAAGAAAAAATAATTCCCATGCGCCTGACGCTGACAATACTGATGCTGCTGAGCGCCGTTTCCGCTTTCGCGGACAATGGCGGGTACGACGTGGCCCGCATCTCCCCCGCCCTGAAGGAAAAAGCCCATGCAGTGAAAAGAATCGAAGAAACACGCCTGGAGGTGCAGGGTGGCGAATCCATCTACAAGCAGAAATACGCCCTCACCATCCTGGATGAGTACGGCGACCGTTTTGCACGGCTTGTAGTGCATTACGACAAGTTCGTTGAGGTGCGCTCCATTGAAGGTACGCTGTACGATGCGCAGGGGAAAAGCATCAGGGAACTGAAGAACAGGGATGTGCTGGACCTTTCCGCCGTGGACGACAACAACCTGATGGACGACAGCCGCAGGAAGGTACACGCGTTTCATCACAGTACATATCCCTATACGGTAGAATACGAGATAGAGCTGCGGCTCAGGAATACCTTTTTCTTTCCTACCTGGGCGCCGCACGACGGCCAGAATATGTCCGTTCAGCAAAGCCGGTTCACTATTGTTTACCCCGCCGGTTACCAGGTGCGCTACAAGGCACTCAATTATGGCGGAAAGCCCACGGAGGGCATGGAAAAGGACCGCAAGACCCTCCGCTGGGAACTGCAGGAACTTCCGGCCATCGAGGTGGAAGACTTCTCGCCGCCCTGGCACGAGCTGGCCCCGATAGTGAGGTTCGCCCCTTCTGATTTTGACTTTGGAGGCTACAAAGGCAACATGAGCTCCTGGGAGAACCTGGGCAAGTTTATGTTTCAATTGAACAAAGGCCGCGACGAGCTGACGCCTGCGGCGAAGGCAAAAGTCGCCTCCCTCACATCCGGCCTCAGTGACCCCAAGCAGAAAGTAAAGGCGCTTTACGAATACCTGCAGAAGACCACCCGCTACGTGAGCATACAACTGGGCATCGGCGGCTGGCAGCCCCTGGAAGCTAAATTCGTGGCGGAAAAAAGCTATGGCGACTGCAAGGCCCTGACCAATTACATGTACAGCCTTCTCAAAGAGGCCGGTATCCGTTCGTACTACACCCTGGTAAAGGCAGGCGAGTTTGAGAACATCCTTCCCGACTTCCCTTCCAGCCAGTTCAACCATGTCATCCTTTGCGTGCCCCTGGCGAAAGACACCATGTGGCTGGAATGCACCAGCCAGACCACGCAACCCGGATACCTGGGTGATTTCACCTCCGACCGTTACGTGCTGCTGGTAGATGAAACCGGCGGAAAGCTGCTGACCACCCCCGCTTACCGCATAAAGGATAACCTGCAGAACAGGAAAGTAACGGCTGTTGTGGACGCAGAGGGAAATATGAAAGCCTCTATCCTCACCAGTTATTTCGCCATGCAGCAGGACGATCTGCACGGGCTCATTCATGGCCTTTCAAAGCAAAAAGTAAAAGAGCACCTCCAAAAGAATATAGACTTTTCCACTTACGAGCTGGATGATTTCACATATACGGAGTTCAATGAGAACGTGCCGGGCATAAAGGAAAAGCTGGATCTGACCGTATCCAAATACGCTACGGTCAGCGGCAAGCGCCTTTTCATACAGCCCAACCTCATCTCCCGCAGCTACCGCAAACTCTCGTCTGAAAAGCGCCGCTACGATATAAGCCTCCCCTACGAGTACCGCGATACGGACACCGCCGAAATAGAGCTGCCCGCAGGCTACAAGCCCGAGTCCGTCCCCCAGGACGTAACCCTCCAAACCAAATTCGGCACTTACAAAAGCAGCGTCCGCGTACAGGGCAACAAGCTCGTTTACACCCGCACCATCGAGCGTTCCAGCGGCCGCTACCCCTCTTCCGACTACGAATCCCTCTCCACCTTTTATGCAGCTATTTATAAAGCGGACAGGAGCAAGGTAGTGCTGGTGAAGGAATGATGTGGGTAACCACTAAGGCGCGAGGACACGAAGGGTTCACAAAGAGAAGAAACAGAAACAGAAACAGAAACAGAGCGTAGTTCGGCCTCGCTCTGTTTCTGTTTCTGTTTCTGATTCTTCTCTTTGTGGTTACCAACGATCACGCTATTGGCATCCGCCCTTCAGCCTCTCGTCTATCTCCCCTTTGATCTCCATGTACGTGCCGGAGGTCTGTTCGGAGGCGGGGCTTTTTACGAAGAAGAGGCAGGCATAGCCGCGGCAGAAATCAACAACGGGCCAGGTGCCGGAGAGGCCGGTGCCCGAAAGGCTGCCTGCTTCGCCGTTCTTTCCTTCTTCGGCTACCCAGGAGCCCAGGGCATAGCCGAAGCCTTCGGCGCCCTTGGGAGAGTTTTTAGCGTTGGCAGAGGAAGCATGTATCCTCTTCAGTTCCTTTACGGAGCTTTCGCTCAGGACCTGCTTGCCGCTGAAGCGGCCGTTGTTCAGGAGCATCTGCAGGAAGTTCAGGTAATCGATGGCAGTGGATTTGGCGCCGTCGGCGGGATTGGGCGCCGAGCCGTCCAGCGTGCTGAAGCTGGTCTGGCGCATGGCCAGGGGCATGAACAGCTTTTGGCGGATAAGCATGTCAAACTTTTTCTTATACACTATCTCCACCACACGGGCAGCTATGATGGGGCCGATATTGCTGTAGCGAAACTCGGTGCCCGGATTGGTCTGTATCTCATTCTTGGCGAAGCCCTCCACCACCTCTTCCAGCGAGGAATTTTTCTTCTTCTGGAAAAGGCCGCTTTTGTCGGCCTGTATGCCGGTCATGTGCGAAAGGCAGTGGCGGAGCGTAATGTAGCTTTTGCCGTATTTGTCAAAAACGGGTATGTAGCGGGATATCTTGTCGTCGAGCGAAATCTTGCCTTCATCCACCATCTGCAATACAAAGGCGGCGGTAAGCCAACTGCTGGCCGCTTCAAGAGGCGCTAC
>DASWNB010000569.1:0-3453 GCA_036399455.1 Flavisolibacter sp.
TGTCTAAATGGTATAAGACTCTTTCTTTGTGCACCTGCGGTTAAATCGATGCATAAAAAAGGACGCAGACCATTAAATGATCTGCGTCCTGTATTCAAGCGTGGATAGTAAGCTCAATCTATAAACCACTTCATCAACTCTCCTCGCGTCTTCGCGTCCTGGCGGTTAAGCCTTTCGCCTTCTACCTTTTGCCTTTTGCCTTCTACCTTACTGCTTCACCAGGCGGATGCTCCTTACTTCTTTGCCCTGCCTGATTTCCACGTGGTATACGCCGGGCCTGTAATGGCTGCCCAGGTGAAGGGTGCCGTTGGCAGATATGCCGCTGCGGGTCTCTACCTGCCTGCCCGAGTTGTCCAGTACGCGGATGCTGAGCGTTTCAGTTGAGCTGCTTTGTGTTACCAAAGTAAAGCGGCCGCTGGATGGGTTGGGCGTGGCGTTTACAGTAAAGCCTTGCTGTATCGGTTGCTCCTCGTTAATTCCTCCATTGGCAGAAGTGATATTGCCGCGGTCGTGGGGAACAGTAACTACTACGGTTTGCACGCCCTGGTTGCCGGAGCCGTCGGTTGATGTGATGGTGATGGTGTATATCCTGCCGCTGCCACTGCCGGAGCGCTCAGCCCTCAGCTTCAGGCGGTGGTTGTCGATGATCTCCCAGTCGGGCCCTACATCGCCGTTGCCGGTGCCGGTTACGGGCTCGTTGCTGCTAACGGAAATCTCTGTTGTTACCGGACCGCAATTGTCGGCCACGGTGTACGACAGGTTTACGTTGCGCATTTTATGGTTGGGCGGGAAGAGTACCGAAGGATCGGCAGTAGCGCCGGTGATAACAGGCGCTTCCTGGTCTTCCACTACAACGGAATAGCTGAAGGTAGATGTGTTCACCCAGTCGGAGGCAGTCCAGCTTACGATGGTAGTGCCTTTCTGGAACACCACACCCTCAAGGCTGCGGGCGTCCACCGGCTCCGATGTAATGCCGTTGTAAGTAAGCGTATAGGAAAGCACCGGCAGCGTATCGCAATTATCCGTTGCCTGTACATCCAGTCCTGTTCCTGCCTTGAACGTGCATTGACCTGCATCTGCGGGAAGCGTAATGGTGCCGCCATCGGTGATGGAGGAATTCAGCGGGAGGATAACAGGCGCCGTTACATCCTCAAAATAAACCCACACGTTGCAGACGGATGATTTGCCCGATGCATCGGTAGCTGTTAGCTGTACTTCCATCCCCGCAGGTCCCTGAAGCACCGTGCCGGGAGCAGGCAATTGCGTAACCGTAATGGCAGATGCAGGCGTCACGTCATCGCTTACCGTTACCTGGCTCCTGTAGTCGGGCAGGATAGCGGTGCAGGAAGAATTCGGCGTCAGCTTCGCATCAACGGCGTTGCAGTTGATAACCGGCGGTTCATAGTCGGTTACATTGGAAGGAGCGCTTTCGTTATGGAAGCGGTCAACAGAAGTAACGGTATAATAAGTAGTAACTCCCGGCTGAAGCGACCTGTCGATATACCTGGTTGAAGCAGTATCCGTAATAGCCAGGATGTTATTCGGATCAGTGATGTCTATTACGGGTGATGCGGAGCGATAGATAACGAATCTTATAGCCTTGTCCAGCTCACCGGTTGCGGAAGGAGCCGTCCAGTTCAGCACTACCGAATCATCTTCAAAGCGTGTTCCTGCAAGTGCCGAAGGAGCTTCCGGCGGGGTGTCATCGCGCCAGGGCATGTTGGGCAGCAGGGCGGGCCTGTTGTAGAAGCGGAGCCGCAGCGAATCGCGGAAGCCCAGCCTGTTGGTGCGCATGCTGCTGGTATTGTAAACCGCCTGCCCGAAAATATTGCTGAGGGTCCTGTTCAATCTTACCTGGTTGGGAATCTGCGAGGGATTGGCCCAGTTGGCTCCCTGCGCCGGATCGTTAACTTTATATCCTGCCATTCCCAGGTAAACGTGGCGGCTGTTGGCATTGCCATTCCACCAGGGAGCCAGCACACCGTAGTTGGAGCCCGGCTGGCCTATGTACCAGTACAGTTGCGGAACCAGGTAATCAATCCAGCCCTGTTGCAGCCATTTGCGCGAATCGGCATATACCGCCGAATAGTGTTCCAGTCCTGAAGTGGCAGAACCATTAACAGGATCGGAAGAACGGTTGCGCCAGATGCCTGTAGGCGAAACACCAAATTTCACCCAGGGCTTTACAGCCTTTACGGTATCGTAAATCCTTTGGATGAATATGTTCACGTTATCCCTTCTCCATTCGCCGCGGTTGAGGATGCCGCGGGGATCGGCGTTGTAGCTGGCATCGTCATTAAAGGGAGTGACGCCGGACTGCGGAGCGGGATAAAAATAATCGTCGAAGTGAATGCCGTCCACATCATAGCGCTCCAGTATGTCAACTACCACGCTGGTAATGTGGTCGCGGACGGCGGGAATACCGGGATCCAGCACACGCAGGATGCCCTGGCTCAGAAGCCACTCGGGATGCGTTTTGGTGACGTGGTTGGCGGCAAAGTTGGGTATGTTGGCCGAGTTGGATGCTGCACGGTAGGGATTGATCCAGGCGTGGAATTCAATTCCTCTCTTATGGCACTCATCTATCATGAATTGCATGGGGTCCCACAGTGGATTGGGGGCCCTTCCCTGTACGCCGGTAAGGTCGGCGGACCAGGGCTCGATGGTGCTTGGATACATCGCATCGCACTGGCTGCGCACCTGCACAAAGAGGGCGTTAATGCCTGTAGCCTTGTGATGGTTAAGGATGTCGATAAAGGCCTGCCGCTGCTGCTGCGGCGTTTGTGTACGGTTAGGCCAGTCGATGTTGGCGAATGTGGCGATCCAGGCGCCGCGGAACTCGCGTTTCAGCGGGGGCTCCTGGGCCTGCACATTGATAATCGTAAATAAGGAAAGAGCAAGGAGTAAAAGTCTGGTCATATAGCGTGGTTTGGGATAGTGTAATTTACGAGGAAAGCTGCGAGTTTAGAACTGCGAGTTTAGAGTATTTTAAGCAGGAAGCTGTTGGCTGATGGCTTGTCACGTTCAGCCTATGAGCATTGTACTTTTATTCATCATTTTGCGCAAATCTCTTTCATTTCCTTAATCTGCTAAAATCCAACAGCTATCAGCCAACAGCTTTCCTGGCGGTTAAGCAAAGAAAATACACCAGAGAAACCTCGGTCATCGGTGGCCGCTAACCGGTTATCCTCCCTCCGTATTTCTCCATAAGAACGATGTTTATCTACTGAGCGGGCAGTTTTGGGGCAAATTGGTATAGAATTTTCTGCTTCGGGAGTAACCTATTCTTCACTAAAAACTGACCTATGAAAAACATCGTCCGGCTCTATAAGAGCAATCCCATCTTAGCCCTCATCGTCAACAGCATCGCCTTCTTTGTCTGGATCACCACCATCATTATTGTTCTTGTTGTTCTTACGGTAGCGTTCACAGGAAAAGGCTAAAGGCGTAGTG
>DASWNB010000570.1:0-3094 GCA_036399455.1 Flavisolibacter sp.
GGCAGGGATGGAAGATGGTGTGGTTGCCCAGCTCGTGTCCTTTCGCCGCCGCTTTTTTCCACTTGGGTATCTGTGCCCGCAGCCCGCCGAAGTAATCCGAGATGTAAAACGTTCCTTTCAGTCCAACAGAATCCAGTGCAGGAAGAACATTGGAGATGTGTACGTTCAGCGCATCGTCGTATGTAAGCACAACGGCACATTGCCTGTTGTTCCAGGGTCCTTTATCCTGGCTGAATGCGGCCAGCGACAGGAACACTGCCAGTGCTGTAACGAGGTATCGTTTGTGTTCTTTCATTATTTCTTTGTTTCAGGCGGTCCCAGGTAAGACGGCCTCAGGCCGCCAAGGTCAACCACCAGTTTTTGCAGGATCACTCCCGGCGAAACGGCCCAGTATTTCAATGTATGCTTCCCGGACCGGCCGAGTTTGTGTTCCGATTTTTTTATGATGATGTTGTTGGCTACCCAGCTCTCCCAGGTACGTACATTATTGTCTTCCTTGTTCATGGTGATGATCACCGGCTGTTCATCGTCGATGCTTACGGCAAATTGCAGCCCTCCGTTGTTGTGGAAGTTGAGGGTGGGAGAGAAGTAGAGATGGACGTCAGCCCTGCCGGAATCATAGGTATAAAAATCATATTCCAGGCGCGGGCCGGAAGCTTTCAGCTGCGTAGAAGCAGTCACCGGGAAAGTGGTGACGCCCGAGCCGGTCCGCCCGATATCGGGAATCGTTTTCCATTCTATTTTTTTGGAAGAGATGGCCCTTGTCCAGTGCTCCGCTTCCATGGAAACAAGGTTGTCGTCTTCGTAGAACGTATTGCCGGATGCATCTTTCGGCACCAGGTCTATGGCAGTGGGGCTCACCCGTTCAAATATCCCATAATTCCGGGGCTTAAGGTCTGTCACGTACACCACTTCGGGCATTTTGTTCACCGGCGGCTGCTGCCAGTAGGTGTAGCCTATGTGCGTCTGGCTCATCATGTGGTTCCATTTGCCTTTGCCCAGGGAGTGGTATTTCACGGTGATAAGCGAATCTTTCTGATACAGATCTTTGGCTTTGTCGGCATACTCGTTTACTTCTATGTCGTTCCATTTGGCATAGGAATGATTTATAGCCACGGCCGTGTACATCTCATGAAGGTTGCCGAAGGCTTGTACGGGATGAAGCGCCAACTGGAAGAAAGCATCGCTGTACTCCGCTGGCAACGCCTTATTTACCTTTTCCGCCCGGTCATAAAGCAACTTCCATTCCCTCAGCACCCGCTTGCTTTCGTCGTAATTTGCAAGGTTGTAAGTGCTGGCATCGAGCAACTCCGGTTTTCGTCTTGCGCTGAGTTGCGCGTAGGTACGCAGGACATCGCCGATCTCCTTTGCGTGCACGGCGCCAAACTGCTGTTCCGCCCACATGGTATAATACGTTCGCAGGTTGTCCTCATTCCATTTCTCCGGGTTCCAGGCATAATCAAGGAAGAAGGAGATGGGCAGCTCCATGGGTTTTATATCGCCTACGTTTACGATCCATATCCTGTCGGCGCCGTACTCCCGGGTAAGGTGCATCTGCTCCCAAACCCTGGCCAGGTTGTTCGTGTTGAGCCATTTGTAATTCCTGGGACCGCCTACATAGTCAAAGTGGTAGTAGATGCCGTAGCCGCCTTTTCTTTTCCGCTCGTTCAGCTTCGGGAGCTTGCGTATGTTGCCCCAGTTATCGTCGCAGAGCAGCAGCGTTACATCGCCGGGCACACGCATGCCCTTGTCGTAGTAGTCCTGCACTTCCTTGTACAGTGCCCATAATTGGGGCGTCTGTTCAGCCGGTTTTCCCGTAACCTCCTTTATGATCTCCCGCTGGTCCCTTACTATCCTTTCCAGCAGCGCGGTGGCCGTCTGTTCGGTCATGGGCTCGTCGCCGTCGCCGCGCATGCCTACGGTCACTATCTTTTCATTGGTTGCCCGCTCCAGCCCGCCGCGCCAGAACTCCTTTAGCCGCACGGCGTTGCTGTCGTAGTTCCATTTGCCGCTGCCGTACCTTCTCCATTCATCGTGCGCCCGCATCAGCGGCTCGTGGTGCGAGGTGCCGATCACAATGCCGTAGCTTTCAGCCGTTTGCCTGTTCAGCGGGTCATCGTCGTAAAAAGCATTGCCCCACATGGCGGGCCAGAGATAGTTCGCCTTCAGGCGGAGCATCAGCTCGAACACATTTGCATAAAAAAAATGATTGAAGCCCCCGAATTTTTCCCTGCTCCATCCGCTCAGCGCCGGTGCTTCGTCGTTGATGAAGATGCCGCGGTATTTTACTTTAGGCGCATCCGCCAGGAATGCACCGGGCTTTATATAGATCTCATTCTTCTTCTTCACCGGGACATCCGCCCACCAGTACCAGGGCGAAACGCCCATCTGCTGCGAAAGCTCGAACACACCATAAGCCGTTCCCCTCAGGTCGCTGCCCGCAATAACAAGCGCCTGGCTGACGCCTTTGAAGGGCGCATCGACCAACTGCACCTGGTAGCCTTCCCATTGCGCTTTCAGCTTGTCTGCTTTCAGCTTTCCTGATCTTACAAGCTGTTGTATGTATGAAGACTTGCCGGTGCTCCCGATGATGATAACATATTGCGCCGAAGGAAGCGAGGAGTGTACCGCGGCCGTTTTCCCGCTCACCCTTTCAATATCCTGCCGGAACATCTGCGCCGCCTTGTGCACCAGCGAGTCTTCGCCTTGATCGACAAGAATAGGCGCAACCCGGGCAGCCGCAAGAGGGAAGGAGCCCGGTTCATTTTTTTCCGAAACCACGCTTTGGGCGTAAAGACCGGGCTTCAGGAAGAGCAGGCAGGCAATCAGTAGTAGTTTCTTCATGCTTCTCTATATAGCTTTTATGCAGATCAGAACCCGATGGAATTTCCTCCGTCCACCGGCAGCACCACGCCGGTAATGTATTTCGACGCATCGGAAGCCAGGAACAGCGCAGCGTCGCCTATATCCGATGGCTGGCCCATTTCGCCCATGGGCGTTCTTCCCATTGCCTTTGCTTTCCGCTCGGGATCGTTGTTCAGAGCTTTGGCGCTCATTTCGGTGGCGATAAAGCCGGGAGCAATGCAATTGATGC
>DASWNB010000571.1:0-6272 GCA_036399455.1 Flavisolibacter sp.
CAGCTTCTGCTGCACCTCCGAATGGCTACGCTCCTGGTAAGAGCAGTAGTGCTTCAGCTTCTGCAAGGCCTGTTCTTTTGTTAGGGTTTTTTTCTGCATATTTCACGCAAAGACGCAAAGAAAAAGAAGGCGCAAAGATAATTTATAGGATGCTTGTTTTGCTGATGGCTGTTGGGTGATAGCCGTTGGCCTGTTCCGTTCCGCCCAGTGGCTTCAGGTGCTTTAAATGAGACTTATAACTATCCGCCATGATGGCTAACCCTTATTTCTTTAAGAGCAAGGGCTCACAGGCCGACCGTGTACAAGCCAACAGCTATCAGCCAACAGCCATCAGCTTCCACCTACTCGCAGCCTCGCAGCTAATAACTCGCAGCTACTCTTCCAGTAGCTCCATACAACCGTATTCCTTCTCCAGCAACTGGTCGTAATAATCCGCCTTCTGGAAGAGGTCGCGGAACATTTCGATGCCGGCTTCCTTGGTCATGTCCAGGTCGTACATGATGCAGGAGAGGACGATGTTTTGTTTTACGCAACTGAGAACAAGGCTGTCCATCTTGTAATTTTCCTGGAGCAGGAACTGGTAGAGAGGCTTGATACGCGAAGTGTCCGTAGGCAATTGGCAGAGGTAGGCATCGCCGGCTACGAAATAGTTATCGGGATTGTAGTTGATCTTTATTTTGGCCGCTCCTTCCTTTACGCTCCAGTTGTTGTTACCGTCGCGGGCCAGCTTTACGTCCTTGCCTAATTCGGTCAGGATCTCCTCCACGGTTTTGGCTACGCCTACCGGCTTGGATTCTTTTTCAGGGAGGCGGGGAATTTTTACTTCGGTACCACAGAAAGGGCAGTATTTGGTGGCTTCTATGTTGCTGGCCAGCACAAGGTAGTTGCAGCTATGGCAGCGGGTGGATGGCTCGCCTTTATGGGAAATATACATTTCAAGGGCTTCCCTCAGGTAGCTCACGGGAAGTGCAAAGCCCAGGTTATCGCCGCCGCGGATGATAAAGGAGTTGATGCCTATAATATGTCCCTGCTTGTTCACCAACGGGCCGCCACTGTTACCGGGGTTGATGGCTGCATCTATCTGGATGTACTTTACGCCGTCGCGGATGCGGTCTACCTTGGAGATCACGCCCTGCGTGGCGGTATAGTTCAGCCCGAAAGGATGGCCTATGGCTACCACGACGTCGCCGTCGTTGAGCGTGCTGTAATCGCCCAGCTTTACTTCCGGTATCTGCACATCGGCAAGCGGCTGAAGAAAGGCGAGGTCGTGCTTTTTATCAGTATACCATACGCGGGAAAGGCGCTTGTCGAAAAGCCTGCCGGCAATGGTGACCTCGGCATTCTTACCTACCACGTGCTCGTTGGTCACGATGAGGTCGAATTCCTTCAGGTAAAAGCCGGTGCCGGTGCTGGTTTGCGTGGCAATCTGGATGATGGCCGGCCGGTATAGTTCTATTATCTGTTGTGTATTCATTAGTCCTACGGATGCTTTGTTCGTCTATTTGGTTTCAAGATTCAATATTTCTATTTCCGAGGTGTAGGTCTGGTTAAAAACTACCAGGTTGTCGAATTTCAGCTTCTCCGTATTGAACCTGAGTTCGGGGTATTTAACCTTCCATCTTTCCTGTATATCATTTATCCGTGCAATAATGACTTCCCTGTTGAACTGGTTGGTTTCCTTGTTGAACAGGTCGTCCCTGAATCCCAGTTCCCCAAAAAAATCGGGATAGTTCACCATCATGAACAGGTGGAACAGCTCCGTGATGGGGCGAGGGAGGCTGTAGGAAAACTGGCAGTAGGAAATGCCGTATTCGCTGATCTTAGCGGCAATCTGCGGCAGCTTGTTCTCCCTGTACCAGCCTATGTTCTGGTTGGCATTGTAGATGGCGTCCGAAATGGCTTTATAATTCTGCGGTGTAACGATGGAGAAGGTGAACTTGGACCGGAACAGGTAGGGCAGGAACTCTTCTTTATCCTTCATCATCAGGCGCTGGAAGCAGTCCATCATTTCCTGGTTCTTTTCTGTCACCAAGCGGTCATCCTTGCGGAAGTATATCTCCACGATCTTCTCCAGCTCCAGCAGCAGCTTGCCTTCCGGAATGATCATGTAGTCGATGCGGTAAGCCAATGCCAGCAGCAGGTAGGCGATGCCGCCCGAGAATTTATCGGCATCAACACCGGCTATGATGTCCAGCGTTTCCTGTATCCATTTTTTGAAGTATTTGAACTTCACCATTTTTTCCTCTACAGGAATTTCGGTGATGTGCTCCATGTCAGTAGGCAGAAGGCTGGTGAAGTCCTGCACCAGCAGGTCGTCCTGCTTGTCGGCCTTGGTGGCCAGTTCCTTCAGCCCGTAGTACAGCTTGCTGGGGTTTGCCGTTTCAATATCCGAATCGAACAGCATGCAAAGCTTGTCGTTGTTGAGGGCGTAGCGGGAATAGTAGAGATTGAAATTCAGCTCCAGCAGGCGGCGCATTACGGGAACGCTGGGTGTGGGCATGTCGGCCAGGACCACCTGGGCCTCCAGCACTTCCTCGTTGTAAAAGCCACGGATAATTTTGGAACCCTGGTAAAAGTGGAAGCGTCCGGTATTGCCCTGCTGCTCGTGCACCACGTTCCCGCCGTCATCGTCGCGCAGGTAGTCAAAGAAGGAGGCTATACTGGCGAAATACTTTTTTTCCTTGAACAGGGCCTCGGCCTCGTTCCAAAGTTCCACCTTCTCAACGGTCTTATTATTGTCCGAATACCGCCCGAAATTGACGGCAGGCTCGGTTTCTTCCTCGGCTTTCTTCCTGGACCAGCTAAATATCTTTTCCAGCATTGCTTCTCTCTTTAATAGGCAAATATCCTTCGAACCTTTTGAAACCTTGGCTTTTTCCTGTTCGGCTTATCCCTAACTACTTCAAAATGCGGGCCGTAAGTAAGGCAGGGGGCCGGGGAAAACAGTAAGGGTTTTTACCCCGCTGCCGGGGGATAAACAGACAATAACTATGTTTTAAAAATCCTTAGTTTCGCCTCAACCGAGTTCAAATTTACTTACATGAAATTTATTGCTTCCTCATCCCAATTACTAAAGCAACTGCAGCATATAGCCGGTGTCATCAATGCCAATACGGTCCTGCCCATCCTTGAGGACTTTCTTTTCGAGGTGGAGAAGAACAGGCTGACCGTGGTAGCTACCGACCTGGAAACAGTAATGCGCATCCAGATGGATATAGAAGCAAAGGACAGCGGAAAGGTTTGCATTCCCGCCAAAATCCTCATGGATTCGCTCAAGAGCATTGCCGACCAGCCTCTTTCTTTCAATATCGACAAGAACTTCGCCATCGAGATCACCAGCGATAACGGCAAGTACAAGGTGATGGGCGAGAATCCCGACAATTTCCCCAAGGAGCCCGCTGCCGACGACACTACCTCGTTTACCATGACGTCCTCGGCACTGGTGACCGCCATCAATAAAACCCTGTTTGCCGTCAGCAACGACGATCTGCGCCCGGCAATGACCGGCGTTTATTTTGAGCTGGACAAGGAGTTTGTACAGTTTGTGGCCACCGACGCCCACCGCCTCGTCCGCTACAAGCGCACCGATGCCGTAAGCCCCCGCCAGGATTCTTTTATCGTGCCGCGCAAGCCGCTGAACCTGCTGAAATCGGCCCTGCCCGATAACGAGGACGAGCTGACCATCAACTACAACAGCAACCATCTTTTTGTAAAGCACGGCACCACGCAGATGAGCTGCCGCCTGATCGATGCCCGTTTCCCGGATTATAAGGTGGTCATCCCCACCGACAACCCGTACAAGCTGGTCGTTGGCAGAACCGATTTCCAGAGCGCCCTCCGCCGCGTAAGCGTGTTCAGTAACAAAAGCACCAACCAGGTGGCGCTGAACATCAGCGGAAGCGAGCTGCAACTGGCTGCACAGGACGTTGATTTCAGCTTTGAAGGAAACGAGCGCATGAAGTGCCAGTACGACGGCGAGGACCTGACCATTGCCTTTAATGCCCGCTTCCTGATAGAAATGCTCAACGCTGCCGACAGCGGCGAGGTACGCATGGAACTGGCCACTCCTACCAAGGCCGGCATCCTGAGGCCTACCGAGCAGGACGAGAACGAGGACCTTCTGATGCTGGTAATGCCGCTGATGCTGAACCAGTAGGAAGGGTGGGCGATGAGCGACAACCGATTACCGATGGGTCCAAAATATGTGAAAGAAAGGCCGGGTGGATAGCCCGGCTTTGCTTTTGCAGGAAAGGACTGAAAAGACCGCTAAACAGGGAACATGAGTTTTATACAAGTACGCTCCTTTGACAATTACATTGAAGCTAACATAGTGATGCACATGCTTCAGCACTACGACATTAATTGTCACCTGAAGGACGAATACACCGTCACCATCGACCCCTTCCTAAGCCCAGCCCTCGGCGGCATGAAGCTGATGGTGCATGAGTCGCAGATCGAGAGAGCGTTGGAGTTGATGGAGAACACGGCCAATGAAGGACCACCCGAAACAGAATGAGGGTTTCTGGTTTCTTGTTTGTTGTTTCTGGTTCGTTAGGTGTGCTATTCCCTTACTTAGTGAACCTCCGTGCTCCCAGGGTCTTTGTGGTTAGCATCCTGTAGGACAGATCGTATCTAAAGAACCAGAAACCAGAAACTGAAACAAGAAACTTTCTTAACTTACTATATATGCTCGACTACTTCAATACGCTGGAAAGCCGTCCTCTGGAACGGATGCTTTTTTTGGTGTGCGGCATGCTGCTGTTGTGGATGATCGAGGGGGCCATACCCCTGCTCAGCCTTCAGTACCGGAAGAACAAGCTGCGCCATGCCACCATTAATTTCTCGTTTACTGTCATTCATCTTATCATTCATACGGGCTTTGCCGTGCTCATCGTGCTCATCTCCGATATGGCAAAGGCCAGCGGCTTCGGCTTTGTGCACTGGTTCAATGCTTCAACAGTAGGCGCCATCATTATCAGCTTCCTGGTACTTGATTTCTTCGGCGGCTGGCTGGTACACCTGGTGCAGCATAAAACGCCCAACCTCTGGCGCTTTCATATCATTCATCATTCGGATACTAACGTGGACGTGACCACGGGCCTGCGCCACCACCCGGTTGAAAGCGTTCTCCGGGGCGTGTTCTTCCTGATGGGCGTCACTCTTGCCGGCGCTCCCATGTACGGGGTGATGATCTACCAGACACTCCTTGTGCTGGCCACGCAGTTCACCCATGCCAACATCAGCCTTCCCAGGGGATTGGACAGGATATTGAGCTTCATCCTCGTTTCACCCAACATGCACAAGGTGCACCACCACTGGAAACAACCTTATACAGACAGCAACTACGGCGCAGTTCTGGCCATCTGGGACCGCATCTTCGGAACCTACGAAAAGCTGGAGCCCTCCGAAATCCGCTACGGACTCGACCGCTATTATCCCAATGAACATGATGAAAACTTCGGTATGTTGTTGAAGCGTCCGTTCGGGAAACTGGAATAGAATATAACCGCCAGGACGCAAGGGCGCAAGGATATTTCACGCAAAGCCGCAAAGAAGCAAAAGCATACGTGTTCGCGATAGCGTAAAGGTTAACTGAGCAGGCACAACCGAAAGAAAGGAAACCCGCGGCAGGAAACGCTCCTCCTCCCATGCTCCTGGCTGAAGCTTCGGGGCACGCGTAAAGATTCTCTTCTTTGCTTCTTTGCGTCTTCGCGTGAACCTGGCGTCTTCGCGTCCTGGCGGTGAAATCCCCACGAGCGAAGCGAGTGCTATCTTTGGCAGATGAAGAAGATCGCCATGATTCCCGCACGGTATGCGGCAACACGCTTTCCGGCCAAGCTGATGCAGAAGCTGGGCGATAAGACCGTTATCAGGACCACCTACGATGCTACCAGGGCCACCGGGCTGTTTGACGATGTGGTGGTGGTGACCGACAGCCCCGTGATATTCGAGGAGATCAGCTCAAACGGCGGCAAGGCGCTGATGAGCAGGAAAGAGCATGAAAGCGGAAGCGACCGCATAGCAGAAGCGGCGGAAGAGCTGGACGTGGACATCATCGTGAACGTGCAGGGCGATACTCCCTTTGTAAAGAAAGAGCCTCTTCAAAAACTACTTGACCAGTTCAACGACCCCTCGGTACAGGTAGGCTCACTGATGCAACTGCTGGAAGAAGAGCAATACATTGCCGATCCCAATTATGTAAAAGTGTGCGTCGACAAGAACATGAACGCACTGTTCTTCAGCCGCAGCATCATCCCTTACCCCCGCAATAA
>DASWNB010000572.1:0-7826 GCA_036399455.1 Flavisolibacter sp.
AGTTGCCGATCCATACCAGGTCGCCGTCCAGCTTATCACTGGGCAGCGGCTTGAACAGGCGGGTGTCGGCGGCCTCGTGCCAGGTCCAGGCACGCTTTGTCCAGCTTTCCTGGAGGTAAATGTTTTTGATGACGTTGCCAAAGGCCAGCACGCCGTCGTAGTTGGTGAGGTCGTAGGCGCTCATGGAAGATCTTTCCGTAACGGCGCGGTGGTGTGTGTCGTGGAAGAGCAGTTTGAAAGGATATTTCTTGCGCTTTTCCCCGATGGCTTTTACCAGGGCGTGCTCGTTCCATTCGTGCACGATCACCAGGTCGGCATCGCCGAGGACTTTGTCCAAGTCAATGGAAGCAGGATCGTAGAAAGTGGTTTGGAGAAGGGGATAGTATTCATAAAACTCCTGCACGGCTTCTTTCCCGTAATCTTTTTCGAGGTTGCCGAGGCTCCAGCCGTCGCGGGGCTCGTAGATGGTCACCTGGTTGCCCCGCTCGATCAGCTCGGTAGCCACGCCGCGAAGGAAGTGGGCGTTGCCGTGGTTCCAGTCGGACAGCAGGGAGTGGTAAAACAATACAATGTTCATCTTATAGGATTTCCTGTTTGATCAATTCTTTTTTTCCCGACAGTTGATGGTAGAGCTGCAGGTATTGGTCCGCCTGGTGGCGGGATGAAAACTCCTGCGCCCTCCGGGTGGCCGCCTGTGCGTAGGCCTCACGCATCTTCGGGTATTCCATCAGCCCGTTCACCGCTTCGGCCAGCCCCGTTGCATCGTCAGGGTTCACGTACAGCGCGGTGTCTTTCCATATTTCCCTCTGCGAGGGGATATTTCCCAGCACCAGGGCGCATCCTGAAAGCGCAGCTTCAAGTACCGACAGACCGAAAGGCTCGTAGCGGGCAGGCAGCACATACACGCAGGCGGTGGACAGCTCCTTTGCCACTGCTTCTGTAGGCAGTTTGCCCAGGTATTCCACGCGGCCGCCTGCAGGATTGTATTGGCTGTTTTCAAAGCTGTTGTCACCGGCTATTTTAATGGAATAAGGGATTTGCGGAGCGGCCGCAGCCAGCAGGCGGACGTTCTTTGCTTCATCCCAGATCCTGCCCATGCTCATTACTGAATCCTGCTTTTCCGCCGGGCGGAAGAGCTGGTTGCTCCTGCCGTTGTAAATCACCCTGTACCTGGCTTCGGCTGTATAAAGGCTGCGCAGGTCATCCACCACCGCATGTGAAGGAGCGATAACCGCAGCTACGCTTTCGAGCCCCTGCTTTACCTTCTCAAAATAGGTGTTCCACTCCGTAGGGGGCACATCGCCCTTAACCGCCCGCCACCACGAGAACACATCCGAATGGGCCACCACCAGCTTCGGCGCACGGAAAGGCAGCGAGCCGTAGGAATAGCTGTTGAGATGAATAATACCAGGTTGAATTTCTTCTTCCAGTTCCAGCAGCCAGGCGCCCGATGCATCCATATCGTCCCAGGCATCGCTCATCCATTCCAGCTTGTAGGAAGTTTCGTGGAGCGTTAGGTTGGGCAGGTCCGCTTCGCTATGCTGCCAGGGCTGGAGGGGCGCACCGGCGGTAACCAGGTGAAAGTGCACCCCGGGCAGTGAGCGGCAAAGCTCCATGCAATAGGTCCACACACCGCCAACGGTATCGGCGGTCATGAGCACTGTTAATGGATCATGTTCAAAGCCTGCCATAGATACGGTCCAGCACTTCTGCCGATTTAATGAAATTTTCTGTTTCAGGATCAAAGGAGGGATTGGTTGAAAGCCTTTCTATCCAGTCCACCAGGGCCCTTCCACCCCAGTCGTCCGGCGGGCTTACAAGGGTTTCGGTCTTTGTGCCCCAGTATCTCAATCCTTCAAAATCGTAAAAAGAGCCGTTGATATTCTTCAGCGCCACGCCGCCCTGCGTACCATAAAAGCTGGCTTCGATAACGGCTTCGCGGCCTGCCTGGAGGTTCCAGGAGCAGGAAAGCTGGGCGCTTACTTCGTTCTCCAGCCTTATCAGCACATTGGCGTAGTCCTCTACCTCTTCATTTCCTTTTACGGGAAGGCCTTTGGCGTACAGGCTGCTCATCACCTCCTCCACCTCGGGGAAGTCCAGCGCAAACAGCATGAGATCGATAAGGTGAATGCCGAGGTCGAGCACGCAGCCGCCGCCGGAAAGCTTCTTGTCGTAAAACCAGGGCTTGTCGGGACCATAGGCATTATGAAACTTCAGGTCAACGGAAAATATCTTTCCCAGTTCCCCGGAGCGGATAATGGAGTGTATCTTTTTGAAAGCCGAAGTATAGCGGTAGGAGAAATCGGCGCCAAGCAACCTGTCGGCTTTAGCCGCTGCCTCCACTACTGCCCTTACCTCTTCCGCATTGCGGCCAAGGGGCTTCTGGCAAAACACGGCCTTGCCGCTTTCAAAGGCAGCCACGGACTGCTGCATGTGCAGGGCGCTGGGCGTGGCAATCACCACGGCATCAATGTCCGGTTGCGCAATGGTATCTTCAAATGACGAAACGGTGCGGCAGCCGGGAACGATCTTACCGGCTTCGCCGAGGCATTCGGCGGAAAGGTCGGACACAAGGGCGATGTCAGCCAGCCCGCTGTCGGCGGCGGCCTTCATCCTGCTGCGTCCTATCCAGCCCACGCCTGTAAAAGCCAGTCGCGGCTTTGTGTTCACAAGAGTTTCCATAAGTGAAATTTATAATTGAATCAATGCCTTCATAAATCCGTCAGGGCGTTTGGCGGTAAGCTCAAAACCCCTGTTCAGTTCCTGCAGCGGGAGCACGTCGGTGTACAGCGCTTCGGGACGGAGAATGCCGGAAGCAACAGCGTCCACGGCCTTGCGCATGCCATCAAGGTATTTGCGGGGGTCCCTTTCATGCGCATTGATCACGTCGATGCCCTTCCAGTTCCATTTCTGGAGGTTCACCTGCCGCAGTCCGTCCTGGTGGTATCCTGCTATGATCATACGCCCGCCTTCGGCTACTATCTCGGTGGCCACGTCGATGGCTTCCTGCTTGCCGGTGGCTTCAATCACCCTGCTGCAAAACTGGTTACCGGTTATTTCGGCCACCTTGCCCGTTACTTCCCAGGCGCTGGTAAGCGGTATCACTTCATCGGCGCCGTTGGTGCGTGCAAAGTCCAGTGAATAATCCCTGCGGGAGATGGCGATCACTTTGGCGCCCCTGTGCTTCGCCAACTGGCAAAGCAGCACGCCCAGGAAGCCTGCGCCGATGATGGCTACGGTATCGCCGGGACGGATGTCGCTGCGCTCGAAGATGTTCATGGCGCATCCCAGCGGCTCGCCGGGAAAGGGTTGGCCATGAAGCTCCTGCGGGAGCCGGATGAGCGATTGCTCATTGGCTACGTCATATTCGGCATAAGCATGAAAAGAAAGAAAGGCTACGCGGTCGCCGGGCTTTACGGATGTGATCCTTTCGCCCGCTGCTTCCACTACGCCCCAGCCTTCGTGGCCGGGTGAGCCGGGGTCGGAAGGATAGCTGAACCATTCGCGTCCCTCCCAGAGCGGGAGGCTGGATGAGCATACGCCGCATCCTTCCACTCTTATTTTTACTTCGTCTTCCTTGAGTTGCGGTACCTCTACTTTTTGAATTTCTATGGTTTTGGGTTGGGTCAGTACGGCGGCTATCATTTATCAATCGCTTGTAATGTGGTTTTTGAAATCTTCGCGGCGCTCTTCTTTTTGAAGGGAAGCCCGGCGTTCTCCTGCAGCCATTCATACAGCTTTGTCACGCCTTCCATGGTGCCGTTGCGCGGCTTCCACCCGGTGATGGAGCTGTACTTGCTGAAATCGGACACATAATATTTCTGGTCGCTGGGCCTCCAGTCGTCAAACATCACCTGGGGCTTCTGGCCGGATATCTCCCCGATCATTTCAATCAGCTCCAGCAGGCTCACGGTGTTGTTCACGCCGCCGCCGATGTTGAATGCCTGCCCGGAGATCACATCCATATACTCGCGGGTGAGCAGGAAAGCGTCCACCAGGTCTTCAATGAACAGTATATCTCTCACCTGCTTGCCATCGCCATATAAAGTAATGAGCTTGCCCTTGAGCGCCTGTATGAGGAAGTGGGCCACCCAGCCCTGGTCTTCCGTACCGAACTGGTGCGGGCCGTAGATGCAGCTCATGCGGAACACGGCGGTTTTGAGGCCAAAGGTGCGGGCATAATCCAGTATGTACTGGTCGGCCACGCCCTTGGTGCAGCCATAGGGGCTGTGAAAGTCGAGGCTGCGCTTTTCGCTGATGCCGTTCTGGCGCACGGAGGTGTGCTCGGGGTAATAACGGGTGTCGCTCTCCACCATGTGCACGTCTTCCAGGTCGCCGTATACCTTATTGGTAGAGGTAAACACCAGCGGTGGTTTGTGGGGCGAGTTGCGGATGGCTTCCAGCAGGTTGAGCGTGCCCAGTGCGTTCACCTCAAAATCATGGTAGGGATCAACGAGGCTGGAAGTAACGGCCACCTGCGCGGCAAAATGAAATACCTGCTCTGCTCCTTCCACTGCCCTGCGTATCGATTCCTTGTCGCGGATGTCGGCGATCATGATCTGCAGGTTATCGGGATATTTTTCCTTTAGCCAGAAAAGGTTTTTCTGTACGCCTGCGCGGGAGAGGTTGTCAAACACCAGCACGCTATTGCCTTCGGAGAGCAGCCTGTCGGCCAGGTTGATACCCACGAAGCCGGCGCCGCCGGTTATGAGTATGTATTTATCGTTGCGTGATGTGCCTGAAACCGGTTCGGTCATCCACTCGTAGCGCTGGAGCGACTGTACGTCGTTGGTGGAAAGCAGCGTATAAAGAAGCTTGGGTGAGCCGTCGGCACGCTTGATTCCGAAATGGTATTCCCTTTCGTCGAGGTGGAAGCGGTCCACTGCCGCCTTTTCGGGCGAAAGATCGTTGAGGCCGTACCAGTACATGCGGTCGGCATCGGCGCGGGTGGCCGCGATGAATTCCTGGAGCTGCCTGCGCTCGTTCTTCTGCCAGGTGGAGTAACCGGCTTCGGTGATCCAGAGGCGTGCGGTGGAGTTGTTTTCTTCCAGCACCTGCCTCACCTTGCTTATTTCAGCGTCCCATCCCTCCCAGTTATAATCGAATACATCCGGGAAGCCATGGATGCCCACTACGTCTATGTATTGCATGAGGTTGTTGCGGAACATCTGGCGGAGCCAGTTGGGATCGATGGGGCTCATGCCGCCCAGCACCGTTTTCTTTCCTTTTTGCCTGCTCCAGTTGGCGGCAGCGCCAACCATGTGGCAGAAGCTGTGCCAGTCGGGATCGAGCGTATAGTCGTATTCGCCCAGGTTGTTGGGTTCGTTCCAGAGCTCTATGTATTCGAAGTACTGTCCGTAATTGGTAATGATGAGGTCAACAAAATCGGCGTAATCGAGGGGATTTTTCGGAGGGGCCGATGATTTTGGCTTGAGGGCTATGGATGGAGGCGTGTACAGGATGCAGGGCAGGATCTCTACTTTATTGCCCAGGGTTTTAAAAAGCCAGTCGTACCACTCCCTGCCGCCCTGGCTGTGCCAGTCGGCCCAGGAGACGTTTGTACGGATATGCGTGATGTTGAGCCTTTGCATATCCTCCAGTGTTTTTTCCACCTCCTCGTACTGGTTCAGGTGAAACCACTGCACCAGACCTGTCTCTCCTTTTGGTTCCAATTTTTTTCCGTTCGCCCGCTTATTTTTTTCCATGTTTTGTCTGGGGGTTTTTGGTTTATACAGTTAAGCCTCTTGCGGCCAGTTCCCTGCTCGCTTCGTTCACCTTGTCCTCTGCAGTCTGTCCCTGCAGCCATTCGGCCAACTGCATCAGTCCTGCATCAAGGGAAACTTCAGGTTCGTAGTTGAGAATGGCCTTGGCCTTGGAGATATCGGAGAAGCAGTGGCGGATGTCGCCAACGCGGTATTTGCCGTTGATCTCGGCAGTGATGTGTTCCTTGCCCAGTATCTTAGCCAGCTTTTGGGCTATCTCCACTATAGTATAGGAGTTACCGCTGCCGATGTTGAACACCTCGCCGTCGGCGTCAGGTGTTTCGAGGGCCAGCCTGGAAGCATGAGCAATATCCAGCACGCTGACAAAATCTCTTTTCTGGTTACCATCCTCGAAGATCAGCGGGGAATTGTCGTTGAGCAGCCTGGAGGCGAAGATGGCCAGCACGCCGGTGTAGGGGTTGGAAAGCGCCTGGCGTGTGCCGTAAACGTTGAAGAAGCGGAGGGCTGTGGTAGGAATGTTGTAAGCCTTGCCGATCATAAGGCAGAGCCTTTCCTGGTCGTACTTGCTGAGCGCATAAACGGAAGAGAGGCTGGGCGTTTTTGTTTCGGGTGTGGGATAGGGAGAAAGCTCGTTGCCGTTGGCATCGTACACTTCCCATTTACCGGCCTTGAGCTGGTCGAGCTTGCGTTCGAGCCCGGGGCGGATAGTACCGTCCGCATCCTTGTAAAGTCCTTCGCCGTAGATGCTCATGCTTGAAGCTACCACCAGCTTTTCCACGGGACGCTTGATGAGTGCTTCGAGCAGCACGGCAGTACCCATGTTGTTTACGTCGGTGTACTCCTTGATCTCGTACATGCTTTGGCCTACGCCTACCATTGCCGCGTAGTGGTACACGGCATCCACTCCTTTCAGCGCCTCCTTAACCTGGCGGGGATCCCGAACATCGCCTACGATAAGTTCTACATCGGGGTTGAGGTACTCCGGTCTCTGGCAATCTTTTCCGTGGACCTGCTCGCTCAGGTTATCGAGCACTCTTACCGAATAACCTTTGTGGAGAAGCTCATCGGCAAGGTGTGAACCGATAAAACCGGCGCCGCCGGTAATTAGAATTTTTTTGCTCATGCTTTAGTTCGTTTAAAATGGATTAGAAGTTTTACAAAAAAATTGTTCCAGAGCTTAAAAGCTCTGCTTTACGGGACGGAGAGTTATGTTATTAATGACTTGCCCACGGGTTCGTGTAAGCGCAAATAAAACAGTTTCAGCCACTTCCTGCCCTGATAGAGCCCCATACCCGATTGATTCGACTGTTGGGCCGCCGCTTTCCATATTGTGGAAAAAAGCGGTCTCGACCACGCCTGGAGCAATGACGGTTACCCTTGCATTCTCTTTTAATTCGAGGCGGAGAGTTTCGGCGATCATATTGAGGGCGGCCTTGGTGGCACTGTATATTCCGCCGTATTCATAAGCGTTCGCGGCTGCAACGGAGGAGGTAAAAACGATCTCTGCTTTTCCCGTGGAAAGCATGCCTGGCAGGAAGCTCCGCAATATCCTGAGGTTACCCATGAGGTTCGTATTGATGACCCGGAACCATTTGTCGGGATCGCCTTCGGCCAGCCGTTCGTGTATGCCCCTGCCTGCATTACAGATGAGAATTGAAGGTTGCCCGAGGCGTGAGTTCACGTGATCATAAAATTGCTGAACCTCTTCCCCACTTCCTATATCTGTTCTACGAAAAAGATAACGGTCAGGCGTATGGGCTAAAGACGGTTCCTGTATATCTGCATTTGCTACAAATGCGCCGTTTTGAATCAGCAGCTCAGCAATAGCCTTTCCTATTCCGGAGCTTGCACCTGTCACCACGGCGATCCTGTTGGTTAAGGGGGAGTGATCGTCCATAAGGCGGAAGATAAATGAAAGTTGCAGCTTGAAGCTCATGAGTAGAAATTAGCTGCGAGTAGTTAGCTGCGAGCTGCGAGCCGTTTACCACGAAGGCACAGTGGGCACGGAGGCTTTCACAAAGACGACTAACGGCCTTAGGCTTACAGTTTATGACTTACGGCTTATGGCATACGGCTAACAGCCAACAGCTATCAGCCAACAGC
>DASWNB010000573.1:0-9289 GCA_036399455.1 Flavisolibacter sp.
TACGGCGAGGATGCCGTGCTTCTGGAGTTCTCTTGCTATAAGGAATTTCTCGTGGCGGTATTTTTCGGCGATGGTCTTCATGTAGATGTCTTCCGTGGTGTGGGCCTTTGCTTCGGTGAGCTGCTTTAGCTCCGTGTTTTCGAAGAGCACTACAACAAGCAGGTGGTAGTGGGCCAGGCGCTTGAGGGAAGGCAGCTCCCGCTCAAGGCTTTCGAGGGATTCAAAGTTGGTGAAGAGCAGCAGGAGGCTGCGCTGGGTGATGCGGTTGCGGACGGCAGAGAAAAGCTTCTCGAAGTCGGGCTCAAGGAAGGCCGTTTCCTGGCGGTAAAGCGCTTCAAGGACCTGGTTGAGCTGGCCGGGCTTTTTATCCGCAGGAATAAAGGTGTCGAGGTTTTCGGCAAAGGTGATGAGGCCGGCCTTGTCCTGCTTCTGCAGGGCGGTGTTCAGGAGCACCAGTGCGGTGTTGATGGAATAATCCAGCAGGGTGAGCCCTTCAAAAGGCATCTTCATTACGCGGCCTTTGTTGATAAGACAGTATATCTGCTGGCTGCGTTCGTCGGTGTAGTTGTTCACCATCAGGTCGCCGCGGCGGGCGGTGGCTTTCCAGTTGATGGTGCGGTAGTCGTCGCCGCTGACGTATTCCTTTATCTGCTCGAATTCCATGCTGTGGCCCAGGCGGCGCATGCGCTTCACGCCCATCTGCTCGGTCCTGCTGCCGATGCCCAGCAGCTCGTAACGGCGCATCTGGATGAAGGAAGGATAAACCTTCACTATTTGTTCGGCGGCTACCCGGTAGCGGCGGCGCACCAGGTTAAGAGGGCTGTGGACGAATACGTTTACAAAGCCGAAATGGTACTCTCCTCTTTCGAGGGGTTTGAGAAGATATTCTATCTCCGTTGTGCCTCCTGCTTCCATGCGGGCCTTGCGCCGCCAGTTGCGCTCCTGGAACTGGAAGGGCAGCTCGTCGATCACAAAACAATCAATGGCAAAATGATAGGTGTTCTGGAGCCCGATCACCACCTTGTTCTCGTCGCCGTTGCTCCAGCGCTCCACCGTATGGCGGCTTCCGCTGATGCCGCGCTTCTGGTACAGCAGAAGGGTGTCGATGGCTATGCCTGCTCCGGCCAGCACCAGCACCGCCAGTCCCAGCGAGAAAAGCGCAGGCAAGAAATAGCTGAGCACGAACAGCGCGGCGGCCGTATAGCCCGCTATGTACACCATCCTGCTCAGGAAAAAGGAAGTGTTGTTAAAAGCGTATATAAGCCTGCGAAAGTTCATCGGGGAATATCCATTGTCTGAACGATCTGCCTGATCACCGCGTCCTCGGTGATGCCTTCCATCTCTTTGTCCGGCGCCAGGATGATGCGGTGGCGGAGCACCGGCGTCAGCACTTCTATGATGTCGTCGGGTGTTACAAAATCGCGGCCGTTAATGGCGGCCATGGCCTTGGAGGCGTTCATGATGGCCAACGAGGCGCGGGGCGAAGCACCCAGGTAAATGGACTTATTATGGCGCGTATGATGCACCAGTCCCGAAATAAAGCGCAGGAGTTTTTCCTCGATGAAAAGGGTCTTTACCTTCTGGCGGATGCTGCTCACCTGGCTGCCGCGGAGCACGGGACGGATGGAGGCCACTGCATCGCCGTTGCCTATTTTATGAAACTGGTTAAGGATCTCAAACTCTTCCTGCTCGCTGGGATAAGGCACCACTATCTTGAAAAGAAAGCGGTCAAGCTGGGCTTCGGGAAGGCGGTAGGTTCCCTCCTGCTCCACCGGGTTCTGCGTAGCCATCACCATAAAGGGCGGCTGCATGGGATGGGTCCTGCCATCTACCGTAACCTGCCTTTCCTCCATCACCTCGAAGAGGGCTGCCTGGGTTTTGGCCGGGGCCCTGTTGATCTCGTCTATAAGCACTACGTTGCTGAACACCGGGCCTTTCTTGAATTCGAAAGTGCCTTCGCGGGGATTGAACACGGGTGTGCCCAGCACATCGGAGGGCATCATATCGGGAGTGAACTGTATGCGTGAGAACTGCACGTCGAGGCAGCGGGCCACCAGCTTGGAGGTGAGTGTTTTTGCCACACCGGGAACACCTTCCACCAGCACATGGCCGTCGGCCAGCAGGGCGGCTATGATCAGCTTCACCATTTCGTCCTGCCCTACGATCACCCTTTTTATCTGCTGCCGTACGGCTTCAACGGCTTCGCTCAGTTCGGCCAGGTCGGTGCGTTGCTCAAATACTTGTTGTTCTTCCATTTCAGGTATTTTGATAAAATAATTCCAGTTGCCCGTAAAATACGGAAAGCTGCTCTTCTGTTATTTCGGTGCTTTCCAGGTTACGTATAAAGTTGATGATCTTCTCCAGCCCTTCCCGCGAATAGCCCGATTTGAAATGCAGGGTATCTGCAAAATGACTGTCCAGCAGGTGGGTGGGCATCTTGTAGGTGGTGCGTACATGCTCCAGGAAATACGACGACATCTTGCGGGCCAGGTTGCGGTGGTCGCGGCGGTCGTAGTACAGGCGGCCGATGGTGCGGATGAAATCCAGCGAATCGTTCTGCGGCCTGCGGTATGGGGGTATCATCCTTTGCCTGCGGCGCACTTCCATCAGGGCGTAAAGCAATATGGTAGCCAGCACGGTCAGCAGTCCCCACCTGAACGAAGGATACTCCATCAGCACACGGAGCGGGCTGGGCTCCTTCTTCTTTGCTCCTCCCCTGCTTTCCGGGCGGGGGCGGGACAGGTAATATTCGTTCCAGACGATCTTATTCACGGTAGGCGGAATGACCGACAGCGCCTGCTCGTAATAGCGGACGTTATCGCGGTGCAGCACGAAATAATTTGTAAAAGCGGCGGGAACCAGGTTGATGAAAAAGCTTCCCTGCCCCATGTTCATGCGTATGAAATTGGGAGCGCCATCGGCGTTGCGTCCCAGCACTACGGTCCTTACCGAATCGAAGCTGGCAAAGCGGGCTTCGTACTTCCGGCCCGGATAGGTAAACTCCATCCTGCTTTTATAAACCGGCGGCTCCAGTGTCACCTTCAGGCTGTCTTCATCATCTTCCCAGGCGGTCCTTGCCATGGCGGAGAAAAACTCGTTGGCATCTCCGGAGAGCTCGCGGGTGATGATATATACATAGTTGCCCATGCGGGCGAAATACATGAGGCGGAATATCTCTTCGGGATCGGGAAAGAATTCGGTGCATACAAGAATGGCTGCCTGGTTGTAGGAGGTTTGTGCAACCGAGTCCCAGTGGCCGGGCTTTTTCCTGTCGAAGGAGATGGAGGTATTGGGAAAGAGCCCGGGAAGAAGCTGCCGGGCCGCGTAGGTGCCGTAGGGCGCCTGGTCGTTATAGCGCAGGGTCATCCGCTGGTCCAGCCTTGCCTGCCTGCCGCCGCGGTTGAGCACCAGGGAGAGCAGCAGAACTACTACTGCAAGGGCTATGATATAGGGCAGGAACTTCTTCATGCGCCCAGGCGTTTTTTAAAATTGGCGAAATCTTCTCCTATCATTTTATACAGGGGCGGGGCTACCGAGAACTTGCCGTACCAGGCATACTGGAAGTGGCGGGTAAGCCTGCCGAAGTCCCTGTAATATCCTGTCTGTGACAATTGGCGCAGGTAATCGCTGTCGGTGCTTTCGTGGCGGTAGTGGATCAGGTCTTTATGAGCCAGGTCCTTTAGTGTCCTGAGGTAGAGGTAGCGTATGGCCCTGCGCAGGTCGCCCTGCTCTTCAGCCCTGCGTATCTCCCTTTCGTGGTCCATGGAGAAAATGTCTTCCCCGAATTCTCCTTCCTCCTCTTTCTTTTCTGCTGCTGCCTGCTTTTTGCGGAACAGGCTGATATTGCTGGAAGAAAGGAAAAGGATGATGATGGTAATGAAGGCGCCGCCGATCAGCAGCCATACCAGCACCTTGAACCAGGCCTTGTTGCCTACGCTTTCGCTGAACGATGGGGAAGAACGCTTCTCCTTCTTTTTTTCCCGGGCTACATTGGCATACCAGAAAGCGTCGTCGTCCTTTAACCTGTTCACATCGGAAGGGGGAACCTTGCGGGTTTCAAGGGGCTGCCGCGAATTGTAGGTAATCTGCTCGAACATGGATGTGTCGCTGTCTTCCTGCGGCACCTCGACGATCGTTGGCTGGTTAAATATGTCTTTTTCTTCTTCCTCATCATCCTGTGCCGGTGCTGCCAGCGACAGGAAGAGCAGCAGGCAAAGCGCTGCAAGGGAACGGGTATGTTTCAGGATCTTATGCATTCGTCTTCACCCCTGCTTTTAAAGCCCGGCCCACCTTTAAGGGGCACCACACAAAATACCAGAGTACGAATGCCAGGCTGGCCGCCAGTATGGACAGGCTTATGGGCAGCGGCATTTTATAATGGCGGGTCACATAGCTTTCAAGCAGTGCGGCCACTATGAATACAGGCACAAGCGCCACAATGAGGCGAAGCCCGTCGCGGGCCCCGTTGCGGAAGGCATCGAGCCTTTTCAGTGTGCCGGGGAATAGAATGCTTTTGCCCATGATAAGCCCTGCGCCGCAGGCCATGACAAGCGCCGTTATTTCCAGCAGCCCGTGTATGAGTACGGCGGTTATGGACTGGGCGCCCAATCCTCTTGCAAAGAACATTTCCTCGAACACGCCGATCATGATGGAGTTCCTCATCAGTATGTTCATGCTGGGGATGCCCAATAAGATCCCCTGGAAAAAGCTGGTAAAGGCCACGGTGATGTTGTTGAGCATGATGCGTACGAACATGAACAGGGAATTCTCGCTGCCGTACACGCCAAAGGGGTTGCTGTCCTCGATGTTCCTTTCGGTCATGTCCACATAATCGTCGCCCAGGATCTCCCTTACAAAGGAGGGTTCCTGGCGGGCGGAAAAGAAGCCTACGGTAAAGAACAGCGCAAATACGAAGAGGGAGAAGAGCAGCGTAAGGCGGTGCCGGTAAACGGTGGCGGGCACGTCGTGCTTCCAGAACCTGGCCAGGCGGCCGGAGTCGCCCCTCCTGCTTTTATAGATGCCCAGGAAGATGCCGGAGGCCAGTGAGTTGATGTATTGCGTAACGCGGCTGCTGGGGTAAAAGGTTTTGGCATAGGCCAGGTCATCCACCAGCTGTGTAAAGCTGCGGGCCTGCTCGTCAGGATCGGTCACAGCGCCGTCCTGTATCTGTTCCCACCGGGCCTTGTTTTTCTTAATGAATAAGCCTTCCCTCAATTATTTGCGTTTAAGTGTGTAAAATAGTGTTTTTTGAAATTCAGCCCCCGTGCAATGGCGATTTATAGCATATTAACCACTACGACACGAAGACGCGAAGGCTTCACGAAGGCATTTCACGCACTTGTCCCGCAGTAGGCGGGAAAGACGCAAAGGAATACAAAGCTGGTCGTTTGAACTACACTCTTTCCCTTCCTGTCTCTTTAATTGTTCCCACCTCTCCGGAGCTACCATCTAGTGAAGAGCGCAAAGTTTGGCCGCCAGGGCGGCCATTGGATTCTAAAGGAGCTTGCGACTTCCTTTGCGTTCTTGTGAGGTTATAATTTCCAGGGGCGCCGGAACGCTAAAAGAAAACAGTACGAAGGAAAAGATCGTAACTCAAACGACCAGCTTTGTATTCCTTTGCGTCTTTCCCGCCTACTGCGGGACAAGTGCGTGAAATGCCTTTGTGCCCTCGTGCCCTGATTACCCGCGGAGGCATGTGAATAACATCTAAGGAGTATTATGTAACTTCCGTGCAAATCTGAGGTATGAGCATCATCCGTATCTCCACCAACTTTAATATAGACCTTGAATTTCCCGCGGCGCCCTTTCACCGGCGTTTCCTGGCATGGCTGATCGACGTGATCGTGCTTTTCGTATATGTTTACCTGCTTGTGAAGCTGTCCGGCTCTTATTCAGCCTCCACCGAAGAAGAAAGCAACCTAATGCAGGCCCTGTTTTATTTCATGCTGTTCGTGCCGGTGTGCATGTATCACTTCATCAGCGAAGTGGTAAGCAACGGGCAAAGCATAGGCAAAAGGATCGCGGGACTTAGGGTAGTGAACGAGAACGGCAGCCGCCCCGGGCTGGGACAGCTTTTCATGCGCTGGATGATCAGGACCTCGGAGATCATGCTTTTTATCAGCATACTGCTGGCGATGGAAGCGGCGGACCGCGGCAGGGAGGGAGACCTCCAGTTCCTGAAGCATTTTGCAGCGGCCCTGGGCCTGCTGGTACTTGATGTGGTACTGGTGAACACCAGCAAAAAACGCCAGCGCCTCGGCGACATGCTGGCCCACACCATCCTTATCCGCACCACGCAGGAAGGCAATATCCACGACACCATCTTCCAGGATGTGGAGCAGAACTATGTTCCTTCCTTCCCCCAGGTCATGCAGCTAAGCGACCGTGATATCAACGCCCTCAAAGGCATCCTCGACACGGCCCGCCGCCGCCACGACTACTCCATGGCAGAAACAGCCAGCGAAAAGATCAAGAACCACCTGAAGATCCAGACCACCTTATCGGCATTTGACTTTCTGGAAGTGCTGTTGAAGGACTATAATTACCTGTCGGCGCACTAGCGTGAATTGTGAATCGTCAATCGTCAATCGTGAATAGGTCGTTTATTGTGGGAGAAGAGGAATTGGGAATTTGGAATTAGTTCTCTTCTCCCACAATAAACGACCATTCACCATTCACCATTCACGCCTAATATGCCCTCGCAAACAGCACCCTCTGCTGCGAAGGTTTGCCGGTGAGGATGCACTGGCCTTCTTCCTGGACGTTGTTGAGGGGGATGCAGCGGATGGTGGCCTTGGTCTTTTCCTTGATGGCTTCCTCGGTTTCGGGAGTGCCGTCCCAGTGGGCGGAGATAAAGCCGCCTTTTTCATCGAGCAGGCGCACGAACTCATCCCAGGTATCGGCAGGCGTGGTGTGCTCCTGGCGGTAGCTGAGGGCCTTGTCGAACATGGCTTGCTGGATAGTGCTGAGCAGCTCTTCCACGTGGGCAACGATATTGTCGAGCGAGATGGATTGTTTTTCTTTTGTATCGCGGCGGGCTACTTCCACTACGTTATTCTCCAGGTCGCGGGCCCCAAGGGCCAGGCGGATGGGAACGCCCTTCATTTCATACTCGGCGAACTTCCAGCCCGGGCGGGCATTGTCGTTGTCGTCGTATTTTACACGGATGCCTTTTGCCTTGAGCTGGGATACCAGTCCTTCCACGCGGCTGCTGATGTGGGCCTTTTGCTCTTCACCCTTGTAAATGGGAACGATGACCACCTGTATGGGAGCTATTTTGGGGGGAAGAATGAGGCCGTCGTCATCGCTGTGTGCCATCACGAGGGCGCCGATCAGGCGCGTGCTGACACCCCAACTGGTAGCCCACACATACTCCTGGCGGTTTTCCCTGGTGAGGAACTTTACATCAAAAGCTTTGGCGAAGTTCTGTCCCAGGAAATGCGAGGTGCCGGCCTGCAGGGCTTTACCGTCCTGCATCAGCGCCTCGATGCAATAGGTATCCTCCGCCCCTGCGAAGCGTTCGTTGGGCGTTTTTACGCCGCGTACCACGGGCAGGGCCATGTATTCTTCCACGAAGGTGGCATATACTTCCAGCATCCGCTCCGCTTCCTCCACGGCTTCCTGGGCTGTGGCATGTGCGGTATGGCCTTCCTGCCACAGGAACTCGGCGGTACGCAGGAAGAGGCGGGTACGCATTTCCCAGCGCACTACGTTCGCCCACTGATTAATGAGTATGGGAAGATCGCGGTAGGATTGGATCCAGCCTTTGTAGGTATTCCAGATGATGGCTTCACTGGTGGGACGAACCACCAGCTCTTCTTCAAGGCGGGCTTCGGGATCTACCATCAGCTTGCCTTTGGCGGATGGATCGCTTTTGAGGCGGTAGTGGGTGACTACGGCGCACTCCTTCGCAAATCCTTCGGCGTTCTTTTCTTCGGCTTCAAAGAGGCTTTTGGGAACGAATAAAGGGAAATAAGCGTTCTGGTGGCCTGTGTCTTTAAACATCTTGTCCAGCACATCTCTCATGTTCTCCCAGAGGGCGAAGCCATAGGGCTTGATGACCATGCAGCCTCTCACGGCAGAGTAATCTGCCAGGCTTCCTTTGATGACCAGGTCATTGTACCATTGCGAATAATCCTGCGCCCTTGAAGTGATCTCTTTGCTCATAATAAAAAACTTTCCCTTTTATCTTTTGTTTAACAGCAAAATCGTGAAATTTACTGTGGATGGCAAAAGTAACATATCCGTTCTAACCATTTAAAATCATCTGTCATGAAATCAGCTTTACCCGTTCTCCTCGCCAGCCTCCTCTTCGCCAGCTGCACTACTGCATATAAATCAGGACAGACACCCGACGATGTTTATTACTCACCCGCTCGTGAAAGAGCCGAGTATGTGAACACCGAAGAAAGGACAGCGAGCCAGAAGTACCGCAATAACGACCGCTATGATGAATATGCCGACGAGGACCGTTACCTGAGGATGAAGGTGTACAACCGCAGCCGCTGGTCGGCGCTGGACAATGACTGGTGCACCTACAACAGCTATCGCGGCAGGTACGGCAACAACTATTACTACAATAATTCCTGGAACTCCTACGCTTACTGGAATTATTTCTATAACCCCTACTACAGCAACGTGATCGTGGTGAATCCGAAAAGCCCGGTTTACAGCAGCCCGCGCAAGTACAACCTCCATGTATTTGACGATTCGCAGACCGGCTCCAATCCGAAAGGTCCAAGGACATACGGCAACACGAGCAACTCCAACCGGAACAACGATAACTACCGGGGCAGCGGCTCCAATGCAGGACGTTACCTGAGGGATGTGTTCTCCAACTCAAGCAACAGTTCCAGTTCCAGCTCCAACTCCGGTTCGTCGAACAACAACTCTACGCGGAGCAGCAGTTCATCTTCTTCAGGTTCCAGCTCTTCCGGCTCAAGCAGCTCGGGCAGCAGCGCTCCTGTAAGAAAGTTCTAAGGACAGAAACAGGTTTAATAAATCAAATTTTTCGAGAGGCCATGCCTTCCCGGTGCAAGCCGGCCTTCTCTCCTGCGCCCTTGTGCGCCATAACGAACCGGTTTACCAGAAAATAACGATTATGAAAAAAAGCTTACTCGGCATACTTGCAGCCCTTCCCGTGAGCTCGCTGCTGGCCCAGGAACCGGCAGACGCCCTGCGGTTCTCCTGGACCACAACGGGAGGAACGGCCCGCCACCAGGCTATCGGAGGCGCCATGGGCTCCCTTGGGGGCGACCTTAGCGCCACTTATGTAAACCCCGCCGGCCTG
>DASWNB010000574.1:0-4953 GCA_036399455.1 Flavisolibacter sp.
TACTATATGTATTGTTTTCAATTAATGATATACTAGTTGAGACAATGAATATGGGCACACTAATCACTCCTATCATATTCTTCGAAGAACCCGAACTAGGCATCCACCCCCACCAGCTTCACCTGCTAATGACACTTTTAAAAGAACGTGCCGAGAAGCAGCAGATCATCATCTCCACCCATTCTCCGCAGGTACTGGATGTTTTAGGCGCAGATGACCTGCATAGAATATTCATCACGGAGATAGACCCTGAAAAGGGCACCATACTAAGAAAGATGACCAGGAGCGAAATAGCAAAGGCAAAAGCTTACCTGAAAGATGAAGGAATGCTGAGCGACTATTGGCGGTTTTCTGATTTTCAACGTTCAAAAGTTTCCATGTGATGATGAGAGTAGGAGTGGTTGGAGAGTATCCAACAGATATTCAGTCCGTGGTGAATCTCCTGAACAAAAAGTACAGGAAGGATATGGACTTTTTCCCCTTGATTTATGATGTTCATGGGAGTAATCTGGACAATCCTAAAATAAAACATCAATTGCGCAGGGAATACCAGATAGAAAAGCCTGAATTAGTAATTTTTATCAGGGACCTCGACGGATTGGAACACGAAACGGATAAGATCAAAGAAAGGAGATCATATTTTAACGAGTTCAATAAAGTTATTGATAGAAGAGGCATCCTTCTGCTGAACATTTATGAGCTGGAAGCCTTGCTGCTCGCAGATATAGATGCCATCAACAGGCATTACAAGGTAAGCATCGTCGTGGAGGATTGCATGGCCCAACCCGACCCGAAAGGTTTTTTGAAGAGACAGATTGAGAAATATACAACAGGACACAATCCAGCCCTGTTTTCAAAGCTGAGGTATGCAAACGTGGTCAGTGCTTGCAGGTACTTCAGTTCTTTCAATACCGAGTTAAGCAGGTTTTTTAAAAGCTATTCTGCATCATGAAAAAGATAATAACCCTTCTATTCATTGCCTTTTTTGCCGTCTCCTGCAAGCCGAAGGCGCAGGTGAAATCCGCCGTGCAGATATCGGCCGATACAAAAGAGCTGGACAGCATCCTGGCGCACTTCAGCAAAGCCGACCTCTTCCAGGGTGTGGTGCTGGTGGCAACGGATGACAAGGTGCTGCTGAACAAAGGCTATGGCTGGGCCGATGCCGCCACGCAAAAGCCCAACGACCCTTCGCTGTTATACCAGATAGGATCAGTGACCAAGCAGTTCACCGCCGCCGCCATACTGAAGCTGCAGGAGGAAGGGAAGCTTTCCGTAAACGACACCATCAGCAAATACTTTCCGAAGCTGAAGGAGGGCCGCCGCATCACCATCCGCCACATGCTTACGCATACATCAGGCCTATTCAACTACACCAACGATACCACCTTCTGGATGCACGAGGCTGCAATGCCTTCATCACACGAAAAAATGATGAGCCGCTTTGCGGACAAGCCGCTGGATTTTGAGCCCGGCACAAGGTTCAGCTACAGCAACTCCGGCTATGTGCTGCTTGGTTATATCATCGAGCAGGTATCGGGCAAGCCCTATGAGCAGTACATCCGCGAAAACATCTTCCGCCCGCTGGGCATGAACCGCTCCGGCTTCGACTTTACAAAGGCAACCAACCGCGCTACGGGATATTATGTTGGCGGTGTTTCGGAACCTGCCATGATTGTTGACTCTACCGGCTCTTACGCGGCCGGCTCCATCTATACCACCACCTCCGACCTGTTCAAATGGGTACAGGCAATGCACCATAAAAAGCTCCTCAAGCCCGGATCATGGGAGCAGGCATTTACGCCTTTCAAAGGACAATACGGCTATGGCCTTATCATGGACAAGATGTACGGGCAAAAACGGATCTGGCACAACGGGGGCATCCACGGCTTTGTATCAAACCTTGAATACTTCCCTGAAAGCAATACGACCGTTATCCTGATCTCCAATTATATGCATTCCGACCTGGCGAGGGTATCCCGGACCATCGATGCGGCGCTCTTTGGCAAGCCCTACGAGCTGCCGAAGGTGAGAAAAGAAATCAAGCTGGCTGAAACCACGCTGAAGCAATACGAGGGAACCTATGCGCTGACGAATGATTTTGCCATTACCGTGAAAGCGGAAGGCGGCAAGCTGACGGCACAGGCTACGGGCCAGGGCGCTTACGAGATATTCCCCGAAAAAGAAGACCATTTCTTTTATAAAGTAGTGGACGCACAGATTGTATTTGAAAAAGACGCTACAGGGAAAATCCTGGCGTTGACCCTGTTTCAGAACGGGGCCGAGATGCGCGGGAAAAAAGTCCAGTAGATATTAACCGGTTAAACATCCATGAGCACGAAAAATAAAAACTACGAACACGTACAGAACGACCACGGCATCAACGGCCAGTACAAAACCTGGTTTTTGGATTATGCTTCTTATGTTATCCTGGAGCGTGCCGTTCCTGCGGTAGAAGATGGCCTGAAGCCCGTACAGCGCCGCATTCTGCACGCCATGAAGGAAATGGACGATGGCCGCTTCAACAAGGTAGCCAACGTCATCGGTCAGACCATGCAGTACCACCCGCACGGCGACGCCTCCATCGGCGATGCACTGGTGAACATGGGACAGAAAGACCTGCTGATCGACACCCAGGGCAACTGGGGCGATATCCGCACCGGCGATGATGCCGCCGCCGCCCGGTACATTGAAGGCCGCCTGAGCAAGTTTGCGCTGGAAGTGGTGTTCAATGCCAAGACCACCGAATGGCAACTGAGTTACGACGGGCGGAAGAACGAGCCCGTGACCCTCCCGGTGAAATTCCCGCTGCTGCTGGCGCAGGGCGCCGAAGGCATTGCGGTAGGCCTGGCCACCAAGATCCTTCCCCACAACTTCTGCGAGCTTTGCGACGCATCCATCAAATACCTCAAGGGCAGGAAATTCGACCTTTATCCCGATTTTCCCACCGGCGCCATGGCCGATGTAAGCGATTACAACCAGGGCATGCGTGGCGGCAGGGTAAAAATGCGGGCACACATAGAGGAGCTGGATAAAAAGACCCTGCTGGTCAAAAGCGTTCCTTACGGCACTACCACTACCCAACTGATAGAAAGCATCGTAAAGGCCAACGACCAGGGAAAGATCAAGATCAAAAAGGTGACGGACAACACCGCCGCCGAAGTGGAGATCCAGGTGGATCTTGCCCCCGGCATCTCCCCCGATATTACCATCGATGCCCTGTACAAGTTCACCGATTGCGAAATATCCATCTCCCCCAATACCTGCGTCATTATCGACCATAAGCCGCATTTCGTAAACGTGAACGACCTGCTGCGCATCTCGGCGGATAATACGAAGAACCTGCTCCAGCGTGAGCTGGAAATAAAGCTGGGAGAGCTGCAGGAAAAATGGCACTACACCTCGCTGGAAAAGATCTTCTTCGAAGAAAAAATATACAAGGAACTGGAAAAGAAGCACGAGACCTGGGAAAAGGTGATCGTTGCCATCGACAAGGCTTTTATTCCTTTCTCCAGGCAGCTCAGGAGGCCGATCAGCCGCGAAGACATACTGAAGCTGACCGAAAAGCCGGTCCGCCGCATTTACAGGCTGGACATAGACGAGCTGAACGCACAGATCAGGGGCCTCGAAGGCGAGATCAAACAGGTAAAGCACGACCTCGCAAACCTGAACGATTACGCCATCGCTTATTTTGAAAGCCTGCTGAAAAAATACGGCAAGGGCCGTGAACGCAAGACGGAGATAAAGGTGTTTGAAGTGATAGAAGCCAAGCAGGTAGCTATCGCCAACACCCGTCTTTTCATCAACCGCGACGAAGGCTTTATAGGCACCAGCCTGAAAAAGGATGAGTTCCTGCTGGAATGCTCCGACCTGGACGATATCATCGCATTTACAAAGCGTGGTACCATGAAGGTGGTAAAGGTGCAGGACAAGGTGTTTATCGGGAAAGACATCATCCATGCTGCCGTGTTCCGCAAGGGAGACGAGCGTACCACCTACAACATGATCTATACGGACGGCGGCAGCGGCACTTCCTTCGCGAAGCGCTTCAACGTAACCGGCGTTACCCGCGACAAGGAGTACGACCTGACCAAGGGCTCCGACAAAAGCAGGGTGCATTACTTCACGGCCAATGCTAACGGCGAGGCCGAGGTGGTGCGGATCATTCTCAGTCCCAACTGCTCCGCCCGCAACAAGGAGTTTGAATTTTATTTTGAAGAGCTGGAGATCAAGAGCCGCAGCAGCATCGGCAACCAGGTAACCAAGTACCCCGTGCGCCAGGTGAAGTTCAAGGAGGCCGGCGTAGCCACCCTCGGCAGCATCCGCCTCTGGTTCGACGATAAATTCGGAAGGCTGAACCACGATGGAAAAGGCATGGACCTGGGCGATTTCGAACCCGATGACCGCGTGCTGGTCATTTACTCCGACGGTACCTACGAGATCACCGACCAGGAGCTGACCCAGCGCTTCAATCCCGAAGAGGTAATGATGGTGGAGCGCTTCGACCCCGAGCGTGTTATCACCGCCGTTTACCTGGATATGGACAAGTACCAGTACAACGTAAAGCGCTTCCGCATAGAAACGAACACCCTGCGCAGCCGCTTCCTCTTTATCAAGGAAGGAAAGGGCAACTTGCTGGAGGCCGTCTCCACCGAAGACGATCCCGTTCTGATCGTCAACTCAGGCCGTGGCGAGCAGATCCGCCGCGCCAAGTTCAAGGTAGCCCGCATGGTGGAAGTGATGGGCTGGAAAGCCGTCGGCGCCAAACTGGTGGACCATAACAAGAACGTAACCATGGAATGGGAAGTAAAGGGAGATACAAAACAGCAGGAGCTGTTTTGATCGTGAATCGTGAATCGTCAATCGTGAATAGGTCGTTTGAGGCCTTTGTGTTCCTTTGCTGGCGAGTCGTTTTGCTCTAATACCGTTTAGACATCATTCACAGGCCCTTGCTTC
>DASWNB010000575.1:0-4886 GCA_036399455.1 Flavisolibacter sp.
GAAGTATTCCTCAATGAATTGAGCAAGGTGTACCGCTACCTTCTTCGCAGCAATACGGACAGCCTGAGCACGCTGGAGAACGAGCTGCGCTTTATCCGTTCCTATTATGAACTGCTTAAAACACGCTATGGCGATGGCCTCCAACTGCACATCGAAACCGACAAGCGCTACGACCAGTACGTGCTGCCTTCGCTGGCCCTGCAGATGCTGGTGGAGAACGCCGTAAAGCATAACGTGGTGCTCAAATCCCGTCCCCTCGTGATAGACATTTTTACAACGGCAGGCAATATCCTGATAGTGAACAACAACCTGCAGCCGAGGCAAACAAAAAAAACCTCCACCTCCACCGGCGTAGGGCTGGGAAACATCCGCTCCAAGTACGCACTGATCAACCAGGGCGGCTTCCAGGTGCTGGAGGATGATAAGAACTTTTCCGTTGTGCTCCCGCTGATCTGGAGCCCTGTCCTTGAAAACCATATCTTATCGAAAGAAAAAGAAAAGATCAAACAGACACAGGTCTGAACAAATACAGTTTATGCACATGAAAATTCTAATCGTGGAAGATGAAGAGCTGGCCGTAAAGAAGCTCACGAAAACCGTTAATATCGTTGATGAAAATGCCGAGATCATTGGCGTGGCGGACAGCATCAAAAGCACGGTGGAATGGCTGGAAAACAATCCCGCCCCCGACCTCATATTGATGGACATAGAACTGGCCGACGGCCAGAGCTTCGAGATCTTCAACCTCACCGAGGTAAAAAGCCCCGTGATCTTTACCACCTCTTACGACGAATATGCCCTGCAGGCCTTCAAGGTAAACAGCATCGACTACCTGCTGAAGCCCGTGCAGAAGGAAGACCTGGAGAACGCCCTCAACAAGTACCGCCAGCTCCGGAACATCTATCACACCGGCGAGTCAAAGCAGGAAGACAGCAGCATCGACCGCCTCATCCGCGAACTCCAGCAAAAGCTCCAGCCCCGCGAATACCGCAAGCGCTTCCTGGTCAAGCATGCTCAGAAACTGGTATCTATCGAAACGGATGAAATCGCCTACTTCTTCAGCGATGGCCGTCTCAATTTCTTCAAGACCTACGACAACAAAAAGTACGTGGTGGACTATACCATGGACGAACTGGAAGAGATGCTCAACCCTGACGCCTATTTCCGCATCAGCCGTTCCTTCTACGTAGCCATCAACAGCATCGACCAGATCCACGAATACTTCGGCAACCGCCTTCTCCTCCACCTCAAACCCGCCGTTGACAAGGAATCTATCGTCAGCCGGGAAAAGGTGAGTGATTTCAAGAAGTGGATGGGGAAGTGAGTTTGAAGTTTGAGGTTTGAGGTTTGAGGTTAGGTGTGGCAGTCTTTTTCTTAGCAGTTCCTCCGCAGCCCTACCTTTCAATAGTAACCACGAAGAAGCATCAATCAGCGCGAAGACTGCTTAAGAATGGAATGCCACACCTAACGAACCTCAAACATCAAACTTCAAACCTCAAACCTTACAACGGTACCAGCACAATCACCGAAATACCCTTGCTGTCGGTTTGCACATCCAGTTCTGCATTGATGGACGAGGCACGTTCGTTCATTTCAGCCATGCGTTTGGCGAAGGAGTGGCCGCCGGGAGCAGTAGCGGTATAGTCCCTGATCTTCAGCAGGAGGCTGGAGCGGGTGTGCTCTATATGTAGCGTGGTGTTTCTTCCGCCGGCATCTTCCACAACGGCGCGGAGCGTGGCCTTCAGCAGCAGGAAACAATTGTGGCGCGTGTCCATATCCAGCTTCAGCGACCGCACTTTGTTCTCCACCACAAGGTTGATGCGGGCTTCGTAGCGGCTTTGCAGTGAATCGATAAACTCGTTGAGGCGGAGCAGGGTTTTCTCCATCGTATCGTTCTCCGGGTGGATGCTCCACAGCATGTCGTCCATTGCAATCATCATGTTATGGCTTTTCTCGCTGATCTGCTGGATGTACTCCTTGGAACGGACGATATCCTTGTCGGCCTTCATCTTGGCCATTTCGCTGAGGATGCTGATGTTGCTGAGCGTGGTGTTGATGTCGTGGTGAAGATTGCCCGCAATGCCGGAGCGCATGCGCTGTATGGCACGCAGGCGGTTCATGCGTTCGCGGTCCAGCCATACCAGTATGCCGATGCCTGCGAGCACAAGTGCGCCGTAGAACCACCAGGTATTCCAGATAGGCGGACGCACCACGATAAGAAAGGAGCTTGTTTCCTCACTCGTAAGCCCATCAGCGTTTTCAGTTTTTACCTTGAACACGTACTTGCCGGGCGGCAGGTAGTTGTACACGGCAGGGTGCATTTCGTCTGCATGGATCCAGTCCTTGTCCATGTTCTCCAGCTTGTAAAAATAATGGGGGCGCTTCTGCTTGTGGAAGCTCAATGCGCTGAATTCAAAGCTGAGCGAATTGTTGTTGTACTTGAGCACCAGCTTCTTCTCCCTGTTCAGCGAATCAACCAGCAGCGGCTTGTTGCCCACCCGGAAAGAAGTGATGACGGGCTTCGGCGGAGGGGTGGACTCCACCAGCGCGGCAGGATCGAACACAAGAAAATTATGGTCCGTAGTGAACAGCAGCCTTCCATCGCTGATCTGGTGGGCGCTGGCGGAGCTGAAGTTGTCGTAGGTAATGCCATCCCGGCGGTCGAAGTGGTTGACTACTTTCTTTTTCAGGTTCACGCGGCAAAGGCCGTCCACCATTCCCACCCACAATATATTGTTGCGGTCCTTTGTCACCGATGTGGCGTTGTTGGAAGGCAACCCGTCGGCCGTGCTGAAATGCGTGATCTTGTTGGTTCTTGTGTTCAGCAGGTTGATGGCGGACGACACCACCACAAGCGTGGTATCATCGTACTGGAGTATATCCGTAGGGTTATCGGTGAACAGCCTTTCGGATGAAGGACCTTTATCGGTGAAGGTTCTGATTATCTGCCCGCTTCCCATATCTATCTTGAGCAGGCCGTAAGACTGGGAAGCTGCCCATAAAAAACCTTCCCTGTCCAGCACCATCTTCGCTATTGTGTTCTTTTTGGTAATGAGTGAATAGCCTTTGGCAGGATCGGGGTTGCCGGGCTGGTAGTCCCATTTAACGATGGCGCCGCTCTGCGCACCGAACCAGAGGTTGCCGTCGCGGTCCTCCACCACCTGGCGGATGGTTCGCTTTCCAAAAATTTCCGGCTGCCATTCCCAGTGTTTGCCCGTTGCCGGATCGTACACGAACATATAGCCACCCTGCTGCGCTATCCAGATATGGCCCGTGCGGGAATGCTGGTGCATGTCCCAGATGGACATTTCCCTGTACCTGGGATAAAAAGCTTTGGGCAGCGGTACGGGATTGAAGTTCCTGTCGTAGCTGTAAATACCCTGCCCCCAGCAGCCTACATAGAAAATTCCCGAAGAGGTTTCGAGGAAGGCGTTGGCAGGCGCTTCGTGGGCTGCCTTGTCGCCGTGGCGTATCAGGTTGTGCGAGTTGAAAACCTGTCCTTCGGGACTGAAATGATAAAGGCCGTTGTTGGTGCAAAGCCACACGTTCTTTTCCTTGTCCTCGTACATGCGGTAGAGGTAATCGAACTTGATGCTTTGCTCATTCCGGTATTCGTTGGCTACCACCGAAAAAGAAAGATCTGCCTTGTTACCCTTCCATTCGGCAAGAAAGGGACGGCCGAATATCCAGGTGCGGCCGTTGCTCTGCTCGAATATGCCTGACATCTCGTTATATCCTATGGACAGCAGGAGCGCCGTATAATTCTTCTCGTACCTGCCGGTTTTCCGCTCATACACGTGCAGGGTGGGCGTACCCATGCCCGGTTCCCAGCCAATGAGCATCAGGTTGCCCCTGGAGTCGGATTGCGCCCAGGAAATGTTGGTAAGGCCCGAGAGGCGGGCAATGGCGGGATCGTTACCCCGGTTGTTGCCGCGGTAGCTGAGCACCTTTCGAACAGGGTCGTAGGAAGCTATGCCTGAGTCGCACGCCATCCAGTATCTTTTTTGCGTGGAGTCCCAGGATATACCATTCCTCAGCCAGCCCTTTGGAGCAGGTATCATCGCATCGGCCTTTACAAATTTGTTGGCCTTGGGATCGAAGCGGTAGAGGCCCACGAAAAGCTCCTGGAGCATCAGGTCGCCCTCCGGCGTTTCAAAAAAGTATTTCTGGAGAAAGGAAGTCTGCCTGCGGTGGTAGTCCACTTCCACTGCCTTGAAGCGGAGGGTATGCGGATCGAAGGTTCCTATCCTGTTATGATTGTCTGACAGCCACAGCGTTTTCTTCCTGTCTGCATACAGCACGGGAATATTATCCGATGGCAGCGACCAGGGATTATTGGCTTGTGAGCGGATGGAAAGAAAGCTGTTGCCGTCGTAGCGCTGCAACCCGTTGATGGTGGACAGCCAAATATAGCCGTCCTCATCCTGCACAATGCTGGTGACCATGTTGGCCGCCAGCCCGTCCGCCGTGGAAAAATGCGTGAACGAATACTGTCTTGCCCCCTGGCCCAGAGCAGCACAGCCGAGCAAAAGGAAGAACAAGGAGTTAATTATGAAACGGTACATTAGAAGTTTTGGTTATTCAAAAGTAAGGATAACCGATGACCGACCACCGACCACCGAGCCTGATGATGCTGGCGTCTTCGTGGTTAACCTGGAAGGGCATGAGAACACGGAGGGAGACATTAGTGAAACCATCGGTCATCGGTGGTCTCTTATCGGTTATCGGTTATCTTCTTCCTCTATATTGGTCAAAAAAATATTCACAATCGCTTCGGCATAAAGAGCGACTTCGCGGGCCATTTTTTTCTTTTCGGTTGGAGAGGGATAGTCGGTTGGGCGTTTGTAGCCGGGGAATTCGATGGTGATGAGCCGCATGGCGGGGCG
>DASWNB010000576.1:0-2109 GCA_036399455.1 Flavisolibacter sp.
AGGGAGCCTGCGACCTCCTTTGCGTTCTTAGTTCATCATACCTCCGGAAGCCTCGGAACATTGGAAGAAACTCAAAGGGAAAATTGTAGTCCAAACGACCGCTTCTTTGCCTTTCCTTTGCGCCTTTGCGTGAAACCCTTCGCGTCCTTTGCGGTTAGATTATTACAGCTTAGGACTTCCGACTTATGGCTTATAACTTATGCTTCCCGCCTTCAACTTAAGGATCATCCGGTACGGAATCATCATCAACAACCGCATTTTCATCATGCCTGCGATGCGCATTACTCCACGGCCAAAGGAAGAAACAACGCGGTAGCGCCCCTGTAGTTGGGCGTTGCGGTTGCTTATGGAGATACCGGAAGGATTGATTTCGCAGGTTACCAGGAATTGATCCAGGATGGCGGTGCGGGATTCCAGGGCCATCTTCCAGAACAGTACGTAATCTTCCACATGAGGGTAACCGGCCGGGTAAAATCCTGTTCGGTTGAGCAGGGAAGTGCGGAACATCACCGTAGGGTGGATGAACACGTTGCGGAAGTGCATTGCCTTCATGATGTCCTCGTGACCTGTAGGTGTGGTGTAGTTGTAGGAAAGACCGGAAGAAGGCTGCCGGAAGATGCACCAACTGCCTACAAGGCCAACATCGGGATGCCCGTCCAGGTAGCGGGCCTGCAGGGTGAACCGCTCTGCATGGCAGGTATCGGCGCAATCGAGGCGGGCAATGTATTTTGGGTTGAGATGCGTGATGATCCATCGAAGACCGGTATTCAGTGCTTCGGTGATGCCCCTGTTGGTATTGTGCCGCAGCACATGAATGGCAAACTGCAATTGCGAAGGATCAAAGGCCACCGGCTCACGGCTGCCATCATCCACCACCACGATCGTACAGCGGGCAGGGTCGTAGCGGATGCTTTTTAGAGACGCCCTCAGGCCTTCCGGGTTGTTGTAGCAGGGTATGAGAACGCAGACATCCATCTTGAGCCCGGCTGAACCTTAGGACTGCGTTGTTTTATTCTTGAATTTGGCAATGGCCTCCCTTGTAAAATTGCTCAGCACCAGGCGTCCGCTGATCTCCGCCCTGCGGCACAGCAGGTCGTCCCAATCTTCAGTGCCTTTCCAGAACATCCGCTTCAGCTCCGTCATTGCTTCGGGGCTGCTGTGCGCCAGTTGGTTGGCCAGGTGAAAAATAGATTCGTCCATTCCTTCCGCATTGGGATGCAGTTCGGCGTACAGCCCTTTTCGGCGTGCCCAGTCGGCATTGCGCCACTTGGAGGCATCTATCGCCAACTGGCTGAAAGCCGAAGAACCGATCTTTCTTTCAACGGCGGGACCCACAACAAAGGGCCCGATACCTACCGCCAGCTCGCTTAGCCTTATATCAGCGCCTTCCATGGCAATGGCATAATCCACCGCTGCTGCCAGTCCCACGCCGCCGCCTACGCATTTGCCGTGTATGCGGCCGATGATCAGCTTGGGCGATTTGCGCATGGCGTTGATGACATTGGCAAAGCCGCTGAAAAAATCAAACCCTTTCTTTTCATCTTCTATGGCCGACAGCTCATCGAAGGAGGCGCCCGAGCAAAAGGTTTTTTCGCCGCCGGAACGCACTACAATCACCCGCGTCTCGGTATCCGTACCCGCGGTGTGCACCTCGTTGGCAAGGTCTTCCAGTATTCTCCGGGGGAGTGAATTGCTTTGGGGATGAAAAAACTCGATGGTGGTAATGCCTTTGTGTGTTTCGCTTGATACGTAGCCGTTGATCAGGTCTTTTGCCATAACTGTTGATTTATTCGCGAAGCCGCGGCGGTTGAGTTGCCTGGCCCGGGGGCAAAGGTAGAGGGTAAAAAGGTAAAAGGTAGAAGGCAAAGGGAATTAGGGATTAGGAGAGATGAACCGCCAGGACGCCAGGGCGCCAGAATATTGGAGGCTTGCAATTCTTTCCTTGCGTCTTGGCGTCCTGGCGGTTAGCCTAATTCCTAATTCCTAATCCCTTCTCTTCACCATCGTCAGTATCGTTGCTATTCCCACGTGCTCGCCGGTTTCGTCAAGCATTTCTACCAGCCACTTTACTATGCCTTTGGGAATATCGGTCTCGTCCTTGGGGTCCTG
>DASWNB010000577.1:0-10058 GCA_036399455.1 Flavisolibacter sp.
ATACGATGTCGTTTTCTACTGACGGAAAGAAATGGACGGTGCTGCAGGATGTGGATGCAAAATTCCTGAGCACTGCAACCGCAGGCGGGTTTGTCGGCAGTGTGTTTGGCCTGTATGTTACTTCACTGGGTGAGCCAAGCAGCACAAAGGCTCATTACGATTGGTTTGAGTATAAAGGAAATGACGAGGTTTTCCGGCAATAGTATTTAACTGTCCGCCCAGTTCAACAGGCATCGTGGTAGGATCTGATAATCACCGTTATTTATTTTACTAAATGAATTATGTAAGTGGGGTTCCTTCTTCTTTCAGTTATTCATCTAATGCTTGTTTTCCACCTTTTGTCCCGCTGCAAGCGGGATGGAGCCAAAAAGTCAAGGCTACCCCGATGCTCCGCCGGGCAGCCCAGCCCACGCACAACAGCCACGCACGACGTGTTGCATCATTCACTATGTGAGCAGCCCTTCTTTCTAGTACATAATTCACTTCACGCCTACCTCTGTCCTCCTGTACTGTCGGCACCAGGTGCACCAATCGTTAGGCGCTAATCCCGCCCACAGGCGGGAGAGGCGCTGGACCAGTCACTCAGACCGGAGAACGTTCAGCGAAGAAGATTCTGCTGCACCATCTGGGAAGCGGGTGTCTCTCCTCCCTAATTCCCAATTCCAAATTCCCTCTACCCTGTCTTTCCTTCTACCCTTCAGCCTTTCGCCTTCCACCCTCTCCGGCCTAACGCATGACCGCTATGGCACCTTCCCGCTTGCAGCGGGACAAAGGTGGAAAGAACTATAATGACTAACTGCCACAGGAGAGAAGATTTACATAGGATATTTCTTACAAATCATCAGTAATCAGATAAAGTATTATGAACTCTGAACTTATTCTCGATAGTAGCTGGGTTACTGCACCAGCTTTTCTTCAATCCAATTGCTTAGCACCATGTACCCCGCTCCTGCCGTAACTGCCGGAAGCATAAATTTCCAGCAGGTCTTTTTCACCGGCGGTGTCCAGCAGCGGGATTTCGTCAATCAGCAGCCCGGGCTTCTCCACCACTGCTTCCAGGATGCTGATGAAGTGAGCAGACAGGCGCTCTATTGTAGAATGGTCATAGATGGCGGAGTAGTATTCCAGGATGATAAACAGGTCGTCTTCCCTTTCCTCTACAAACCAGCTCATGTCGAACTTGGAAGTCAAATCCTTCCTCACCTCTGTAAGTTCCCGCGGCAGGTCCCCAGGGTTGATGAATTCCAGGTTTTCTCCTGACCGGTTAAAGTTCTGCACCACAAGGGTGATATCGAATACGGGGTTGTATGAAGGGTCACGTTCCACCCGGAGCATGCTCACCAGGTCTTGAAATTGTATATCCTGGTTCTCGTAAGCGGCAAGACAGGCGGCTGTTACTTCCTTGTGAAAATCCTGGAAGGATTTGTCTCCCTCAGGGAATGTCCTGATCGCAAGCGTATTGACGAACATGCCTACGACACGCTCAAGGTCGGCATGGCGGCGGCCTGCTATGCCGTGGCCTACCACTATGTCATCCTGGCCGGTGTATTTATGCAGCAGCACATCCAGCACGGAGAGCAGCGTCATTTGCAGGGTGCTGTGGCTCTTCCAGCAAAATGCCCGCACCGCAGCCGCCAGCTTCGGATGGATGGTAAAGCTGTGCATGGCGCCTTCGAAAGTGAAGGAAACCGGGCGGGGCCTGTCCGTGGGAAGGTCCAGCCGGGGAATGCTGCCTGCCAATTGCGAGAGCCAGTATTCTTTCTGCTTTTGCAGTTCACCGCTTTGCTGCAGGCCGTTTTGCCATTCAGAGAAATCGCGGTATTGGAGGCGCAGCTCAGGAAGGTTTTCTCCGCGGTAGAGGCGCATGAAGTCCTCCGCCAGCACCTGCTGTGAGGTTCCGTCGGAAATGACATGGTGAATGTCCACTATCCAGGCGTAGCCTGCTTCTTTTATATGAACTAGCGAAGAGCGCAGCAGCGGCGGCCGTGCCAGGTCAAAGGGACGAACGTATGAACTGAAGTAATCGGCAAACTCATGCGGCAGGCATTCGTGTGTGTCCAGCTCAAACGAAACTTCGGGGTAAATTCTCTGCATGATCTCTCCATCAACTTTTTCAAACCCGGTGCGCAGGCTTTCGTGGCGGACAATGAGCTGGTGAAGTACGGTGGCGATGCGCCGGGGATCCGCTTCCTTGCCTATATAGTTCACCATCGGCATATTGTAACCAGTGCTCTGCGGCGAAAATTCCTGCAGGAAAAAAAGCCTGTTTTGTGCAGACGACAACGGATAGTATTCCCGGTGGGGTGCTTTCTCTATGGCGGTATACACTGTTTTAAGACTCTGATCGATGATGCGTGCCTGCGCTTCTATAGTGGGATTTTCAAAGAAAGTGCTCAGCGAAAGCTGTACTTCAAACAGACGGTGCACCTGGCTCGCAAGGCGTGATGCCCTGAGCGAATGGCCTCCGAGCTCGAAGAAGTCGTCCTTTACACTTATTTTTTCCCTGCCCAGCACTTCCCGCCAGATGGCCTTTACTTTTCTTTCAGTGTCGGTGAGACTATCGTCTTCCGGGTCGTAGTTAAGCTCCGGTTCCTGTTCGCTTTCGCCAATGCATTCCTGCGCAGTGAAGCTAATTGAATCAGTGCCCGGGGCAAGCCCGCTTCCTGCTAGACTTACTTCCGTAATGTATTTCGTGGGTTCGAAGCTGTATGTGGGAAGTGATATTCTTTTTCTTTTTTCATCCTTGTGGTAGATGTTCCAGTCGATGGAGGTTCCAAGCGTCCAGAGTTGCCCGAGGGCTTCGGTAAAATGCTTAAGGTCGTTGGCAGTTTTCCTTTCGGAGCGTACCAGGTTTACAGATGTCCGGACCTGCTCGCCGGGCTGCTGCTCCAGTAACCCGGAAAGCGATTGGCCGGGACCTATTTCGATGAACTGCAGGGTGCCTTCCTGCGCAAGCAAGGTTTGAATACCTGCGGAGAATTGCACCGTGTTGCGGAGATGGCTCGTCCAGTAACCGGGTGATGATGCCTGCTCTTCGGTGATGAAATTGCCGGTGAGGTTAGACAGGAAGGGAATCTCCATTTTGCCGAACCTTGCTTTCGCCACCTCGCTCCGGAACCCGTCCAGTATGGAATCCTGCATGCCGGAGTGGAAAGCATGGGAGGTCTGGAGCGGTATGCAGGAAATATCCTGCGCCTTCAACTGCGTGTGCAACGCATCTATTACTTCCTTTTCGCCGGAGAACACCACCCTGCCGGGAGCATTCACAGCAGCCAGGTAAATGTTGCCGGTAGCCAGCGCCTTTGCTTCTTCCTCGCTCATCAACACACTCAGCATAGAGCCTGCAGGAAGGCTGTTCATCAGTTCTCCCCTCTTTACTACCAGCCTTACGGCATCTTCAAAGGACAGCACGCCGCTAAGTGCAGCGGCCGTGTACTCGCCTATACTATGGCCGATCATATAGCTGGGTATAAGTCCCAGCGACATTACCACACGTGCCAGCGCATATTCCAGCACAAAAAGAAGCGGCTGCGTGTAGCGTGTTTCGTTTATCCTGTGTTCCTGTCCCGCTGCGGGGAACAATACTTCCCTAAAATCTTCGCCGGTCAGTTGCTGAATGAGCGTCAATCCCCTGTCCATTTCCTCCCTGAACAGCGGCACATCCCTGTACAGGTCAGCGGCCATATAGGCATACTGTGCGCCCTGGCCGGAGAACATGAACACGATCTTGTGCGGGCCACCCTTTGCACGGGTGACGGGTTCCTTTGCTTCTGCTTCGAGCAGCGACAGCAGTTCTTCCCTATTGCCGAATGCTATGGATTTTCGGTATTCAAAATGCTTTCTTCCTACCTGGAAAGTATAGGCCATGTCGGCCAGGTTCACCGGCTCGCCTGCGGCCAGGTAATCCTTCAGCCTGTTGATGTAGCGGCGGAGTGATTTTTCTGTTTTGGCCGAAAGGGTCAGGAGCTTGTAGCTTGCTGTATCTACGGTCCCGTCCTGTTGCGGCGCTTCTTCCAGCACTGCATGGACGTTGGTGCCGCCGATGCCGAAAGAGCTGATGCCTGCACGCAGCGGCGTATCGTCCTTGCGTTCCCATTTCTTCAAAGACTGGTTCACGTAAAAAGGGCCGCTGCTGAAATCAATGGCGGGATTAGGATTACTGTAGTTGAGGCTGGGCGGGATCATCCCGTGCTTCAGGCAGAGGGCTGTCTTTATCAGTCCTGCCACGCCTGCGGCGGAGCCGGTATGGCCGATGTTGGATTTTACCGAACCCAGTGCGCAGCTATGGCCGGCATTCCTGAAGGCGATGGTGAGGGCTTCCACTTCAATAGGATCGCCGAGGCGGGTAGCGGTGCCATGCGCTTCCACGTAGCCGATAGTGTCCGGCTCCACCCTTGCTATCCTGTGTGCTTTACGGATGCAATCGGCCTGGCCCGTTACGCTGGGAGCGGTAAAGCCTACCTTGTCGTTGCCATCGTTGTTTACAGAGCTGCCTTTGATGATTGCGTAGATATGGTCGCCGTCTTTCAGCGCGTCGTTTAATTTTTTGAGCACTACCACGCCCACGCCTTCGCTTCCGGTTGTGCCGCTGGCTTCGCTGTCGAAGGGACGGCAGTGGCCATCGGAGGAATAGATCATTCCTTCCTTATAAAAATAACCGGCCTGCTTTTCAGTGACCACTGTTACGCCGCCGGCAAGTGCCATCCTGCTTTCTCCCAGCAACAGGCTTTTGCAGGCCATGTCGATGGCGGTGAGCGATGTGGAACAGGCGGTATTGAGTGTAATGGCGGGGCCTTTCAGGTTCAGCTTGTAGGAAACGAGCGTAGCCAGGTTGTCCTGTTTTGTCAGTAGACTCATGGAGAACTCATCCATCAGTTGCTGCTTCCTGTTCTCCAGCATCGTATACACCCTCCAGTTCAGCTCATCGTCTGCGCCCGCAAAAACGCCGGTGGTGTCTTTTTGCTGCGGTGCGCTGTAGCCCGCATCTTCCATAGCTTCCCAAACGCATTCATGAAAGAGCCTGTGAGAGGGATTCATCAGGCGTGCTTCGACAGGGGGGTAATCAAAAAAAGCCGAATCGAACCGGTCCTTGTTCTCCATCCTGTTCCTTGCAGGTACGTAATCGGGGCGGTTGATGGTCTCGCGGTCTACTCCCATGTCCAGCAGCTCCTGCTCGGAGAAGAAGCGGGTGGACTCAACTCCATTCACCAGGTTGTTCCAGAACTCCCGCCAGTTGGCGGCGCCCGGAAAACGGCAGGCCATGCCCACGATGGCAATCTCAAGCCCGGTGTATTTTGGATTAGTCTTCATATTCAGCCTCATTTATTATAAGTAATGTGTCTTCTATTGTATTTACTGCAATTTCAAAATCCTCATCGGTCTTGCCGTGCTGGACGGCCTTTTCTTCCGCCAGCAGGAGTTCCGCGAGGCGGTCGATCTTTGGATACCTGAAGCCCGTTACTACGGGCAGGCTCTTTCCGAAGGCGGTGTTTACGGCTTCCACCATCCTGATGATCTTGAGGGAGTTGCCACCCAGCTCGAAGAAGTTGTCATTCACACCGATCTTACTTCTTCCCAGTATCTCTTCCCATATGGCTACCAGCCTTTCTTCCGTGCTGTTGCGCGGCGCCATGTAGACGCTGCCGGTGGCCATGGCCAGTCCTTCCGGTGCGGGGAGCTGTTTCCTGTCCACCTTTCCGTTGGGTGTGAGCGGCAGTGCTTCCATCTGCACGTAGTGCGAGGGAACCATGTAGCCGGGAAGGCTCTTGCCCAGCCATGCTCCCAGTTCTCCGGCGCCCAGTGTTTCTTCTGCCGCCAGGTAAGCAACAAGTTCGTTCTCGCCCTGCTGGTTGGCTTTTGCAAGCACCACGCAGGAGGAAACAGAGGGATGGCTTTGCAGGGCATATTCGATCTCACCCAGCTCTATGCGGTAGCCTCTCACCTTCACCTGCTCATCCCGGCGCCCCAGGAATTCGATGGAGCCGTCTTCCCGCCAGCGTCCCAGGTCACCCGTGCGGTACATGCGTTCGCCTTGCTTAAAGGGATTAGCTACAAATTTTTCTGCGGTCAGCCCCGGACGGTTCCAGTAGCCCAGTGCCAGGCTTTCGCCCCCGATGCAGATCTCTCCCGGTACTCCCAGGGGTTGCAGATTTAGGCGGTCATCGAGGATATACACCTGTGTGTTGGAGATGGGCTTACCGATGTTTTGCGTTTGCTGCGTTACCGTACAACTGGTGGCTACCACCGTGTTTTCGGTAGGACCGTATTCGTCGACAATGGCATACTTCCGTTCTGCAAATGAATTCAGCTTCTGGCCGCCCACCAGCAAGTAGCGCAGCGATGAAGGCTCTGCTCCCCCGGCGGCAAACTGCTCGCCCACCAGGGTGGGCAGAAAAGCGATAGTGATGCGGTTGGCTTCATAATATTCAGCCAGCCTGTTAATATCGAGGCGTATGTCGTCAGGAACTATGTAGAGGGATGCCCCGCAGATGATGTACGGGAACAACTCCAATACCTCGGCATCGAAAGCCACTCCTGCATATAAAGTGGCGCGGTCTTCCGCCTGCACGCCGCATCTGCTGTTATGCCAGGAACAGAAATTGGCCAGCGCCCTGTGCTGCACCATCACCCCTTTGGGCTTGCCGGTGGAGCCGGATGTATAGATGACGTAAACAAGATCGGAAGGCGTTAGGCCGCAAGGTGTAAGGTTCCCTATCGAATGCTGTTCCTGCTCCAGGCGGAAGTTTTCCAGCTCCGCTTCGTTGATGAGCACTTTGCTCCTGCTGTCCTCCAGCATATAACCTATGCGTTCCTGCGGGTACACCGGATCGATGGGCACGTAAGCGCCTCCTGCCTTTATTACGGCCAGGATGGAAATGACAAGTGCGGGACTTCTTTCCAGGCAAATAGCTGCCAGCTCGCCGGGCCGGATGCCGTATTTGTTTTTCAGGTAATGCGCCAACTGGTTTGCCCGTTCATTGAGCTGCCTGTAAGTAAGGCTGTCTTTCTCAAAAACAAGAGCCGGGGCATCAGGAGTTTTTTGCACCTGTTCTTCAAAAAGGTTGACGATGGTTTTGTCACGCGGGTAGTCCGCCGCATGGTCATTGAAGCCCGAAAGCAACAGATGTTTTTCTTCTGCTGATAAAAGGCCGAGTCCGCAGAGCGGTGCATCCGGCGCCTCGATAATGGCTTGCAGCAAATGCTGCAGGTGAGCAGCCATGCGCTCGATGGTGCCCTTATTGTAGATGTCGATGTTGTACCCGATGCTGAGTTGCAGTCCGTTCACGGCTTCCACAAAGGCAAATGTGAGATCGAACTTGCTCACCTGCACGTCCGCTCCCTCATGCACGCTCACTTTCAGCCCGCCTGCTTCCTGCTGCTGTTCTGCCGTATGAAAACCCATGTTGTGCAGCACAACCAGCACATCAAACAAAGGATTACGGCTACTGTCACGCTGGAGCTCAAGGCTTTCCACCAGCTCGTCGAAGGGATAGCTTTGACGGGCAAAAGCACCCAGTGTAACTTCTTTCACCTGCTCCAGCAACCCCCGGAAAGAAGCTTCAGGGCTGAAGCGCGTACGAATTGCCAGCGTATTCACGAAAAAGCCTATTTGTCCTTCCAGCTCAACATGTTCTCTTCCTGCTATGGGCGTACCGGTGATGATGTCCGTTTGGCCGCTGTAGCGGTAAAGCAATGCGTTTACACCTGCGAGCAGCGTCATGAACAGGGTGCCGCCCTGCTGCTGGCTCAGGGAAGCCAAAGCGCTGCTGAGGCCGGCATCCAGTTGTTTTTCCACCAGTGCACCGTTGTAGGTCTTTACACCCGGCCGGGCCCGGTCAGTGGGAAGTTCCAGTACGGGCAGCTCACCTTCGAATTGCCGGAGCCAGTAGGCTTTATCTTCACTGAACTGCGCACTATTCAACTGCTTCTGCTGCCAGGCAGCATAGTCTTTGTATTGTATCCGCAATGGAGAAAGAAGGTTTCCCTCTCCCCTGCTGTAAGCATCATAAAGCTGCATCAGCTCCTGCACCAGTATGCGCATGCTCCAGCCATCGCTGATGATGTGGTGCAGCACGCAATTCAGCACCCAGGTCTTCTCCCCTGTCCGTACCAGCGCAGCACGCATCAGCGGGCCTGTCCTGAGGTCGAATGCCTCTGCATTCTGCCGGGCCATCAACTCCTTAACTTCCATTCCGGCATCGTTGCTGTGGCGCAGGTCAAGAAAGAAAAGATGAAAACCGGAACGCTCCGGCTCAAGGATAACCTGGCGGGGTTCCCCTTCGCTGTCCTGCAGGAATATAGTTCTGAGGCTTTCGTGACGGGTGATAAGGCCGTGGAAGGCACGGGCAAAAAGCTGTTCGTTTACTTCCCCTTCAAGCAGGAAGCTGAGTGGAATGTTATATGCCGCAGCGGCTTCTTCAAACTGGCTGATCAGCCAAAGCCTGCGCTGGGAAGAAGAAAGCGTATAATGTTCGCTGTCCGGCAGGGGCTCAATATGTATGGCGCCCTGGCGGGCTTGCTTCAGCAGGAGGATAATATCTTCTTTACACCCCGTAAGCAGTTCCCTGTCCGAATCGGAAAGGCTCTTCACATTTCCCCTGGCTTTCAGGTTGCTGCCCGAGTTATCAAGCGAAAGCTCAATGCCCCGGGTTCTGAAGCCAGATAAAATATCCATTATGTTTTTCATATCCCTGTATGATTATAGCCCTGGATGACTGTCCGGCAGGACTCATCTGCAAGAGCTGGCAATTGAATGCGGGTGAGAAGGAGGATAAGAATCATTGCTCATGCCGGAGGCATCGCCTGATAGAAGCTTGTCTATGAGTCTCCGTGATATTATGCAGATCAGTAAACTTGGTCGCTAAATATGATCTCAGGAAGCTACTTGTCATGTGATTACAAGGGAAGCCTTCCGGAGCCACAACAAATTCCTACAGGGCAGAAATACAGAAAACTTCCGCATGGGAAGCCTGATAACCGGCAATTAAAATCCTCCATCCATCAACCAAAACGATATTATGAAAACAACTGAATATAATCAAATATTTGATTAATTCTTTATAAGTATTCCTGGCCTTTTGCAAAGGCTCAATTGCAGTTTCATCCTGCTTTGGATCATGATGTGATCAGCCCTGTAAATACCGTGCAGTACCGGGTTCTTTTTTGCAGGAGATAAGAAGAAGCAAAACGGCACTTTTAAGCATCAGTATGGCCTGAAGTTTTTTCATGTATTTGCTCTTACAGTAACCGTCTGCTTTCGGCAAGTTCCTTACCTCGCCGCAGACACCGTATTTGGCGGCGGAAAGATAAAAAATTTGCTCATACAGGGCCAGTGATACCCTACAGGGATTTCCTGTCCTGCCTTCTTCACAGCCATCGTAAAAATAATGTGCTATATTAAGTTCCCATGACTGATTTAACTGCCCTTATCAACCGGCTGGAAAGCCATATCCCGCACAATGAGGTGGCGGACCCGAATGTTTCCCGGGGTGCGGTAGGATGGCATATAGCCCATACCCTGCTTACCATTAACGTGGTTGCAGATGCACTCGTCAGCTCCAGGCCGGAAGAATACCGGTGGAAATTCGACTGGAGGCGCAGTTTTTTCCTTGCAATAGGAAAGATACCCAGGGGGAAGATCAGGGCGCCGGAAGTTGTCCAGGTAAAGCAGGAACTGGACAAGGCTGCCCTCTCAGCCCAGGTGGCGGCCACGCGGGAAAAGGTTAAAGCACTTCCCGACCTGCAGCCCAGGAATTTTTTTACCCATCCTTTCCTGGGAAAGATAAAGCTGAAGCCTGCCATAAAGTTCCTGTGCATCCATACGCAACACCACCTGAAGATCATTGAAGACCTGGTTCAGGCTGCAAAAAGCAAATGATCAACCGTCATTTCTTATCCTGAATGAAATTACTTCAGGTGTACGTTGTGGTTCTTTAGCACTGATGCAATCCCAGGCGTTTGCTTCGGAGCCTCCGTACGGATAAGTTTTCCTGTTTAACCGCCAAGACGCGAAGGACGCAAAGAAGCGCAAAGGCATTTCACGCACTTGTCCCGCAGCA